>JANPCT010000261.1:0-2143 GCA_031431095.1 Acidobacteriota bacterium
CGGTGGGTGTGGTGACGCCGCCGACCAACGGATTGACGCCGCGGTTCGTGTTCAACCCAGGTACCCCGACCGATCATCAGAACGTTCTGTTCGACGCCACCACCAGCACGACGACGAATGCGACGATCGTGTCGTACCGGTGGGACTTCGGCGACGGCGACAGCGCGTCCGGCAGGACGGCCCAGCACGACTTCGGGGATCCCGGCACCTTCAGCGTGACGCTTGTCGTCACCGACAGCATCGGCCGGACGAACTCGATCACGCAGAACGTCACCGTGATACAGGGAACGCTGCCGACGGCGGTGATCGTCGCGTCGCCCTCGGCCGCGACCGTGGGGCAGGCCATCAACTTCAACGGCTCGACTTCGAAGCCGGCGCCGGGACGCTCGATTTCCAACTTCGAGTGGTCGTTCGGCGACGGCACGTTCGGCAGCGGACCGGTGGTCGCGCACGCGTTCGGGAGAGCCGGCACCTACACCGTCATCCTGACGGTGACAGACGACGCCGGGCGCGTGAACACCACCACCCAGTCGATCACCGTCGCGCCCTGAGATGGTATGGTGATCAACGGATGGCGGAAAATCCCCGCATAGAGGAGTTGCGGCGCCGGGTCCAGGCAGACCCGGCGTCCATCGCCTTCGCCGCCCTGGCGGAGGAGTTCCGCCGCATCGGCAATTACGCTGAAGCCGTGGAGACCTGCCGCACCGGTCTCCAGCGTCATCCCGCCTACCTGTCGGCGCGTGTCACGCTCGGTCGCGCGCTGATCGAGACAGCCGATTACGCCGGCGCGCGCGAGGAGCTCGAAACCGTCCTTCGCTCCGCGCCCGAGAACCTCGCCGCACTCCGCGGGCTCGATCAGATCCAGGAACGTCTCGGCCATTCCGCCGTCATGGATCCCCATCTCGCGGAGCTGATGGAAACCATGCACGCCGAATCGCTCCGCGTGGCGGCGCCGCCCGATCCGGATTCTTCGTCTGTTCCGCTGTCGCAGCCGCTGGAAACCGACGCGGTGTCGCGCGGTGACAGTGAGGCCGCCCCCGACTCCCCACTCGAACCTGTGGCATCCGAACCGGCGGTCGAGTGGTCGTTCATGCCGGTGCCGGTCGAGCCCGAGGCGGCGGAGCCCGAGGCGGCGGAGCCGGCAGGCTTCGCGGCTGACCCTCTCGAAGACCCGCTGACTGCCACCGCAGGCGGCGCGGCGTCGCACGATCCGCACGAGGTCGGCCCGGCGAGCGTTGACGAGCCCGTCGATGTGTTCGCCAGCTTCGCCCCGGCGGCCGCGGCAAAGCCGGCGCACGACTTTTCCTTCGATGTGTCGACGCCGTTCACGGTCCTGCCGGAGCCCGAAGAGCAAGCGCCTCCCGCCGCGGACTTGTCGTGGGCCGCGCCGCCGCTCGAGCCCTCACCCGCGCCCGCGGCTGAAGACTCTGTCCCGCTGTTCGCTGACGACGCCCGCCCCGCGACGGTCGTCGACGACGAAACCGAGTCGTTCCAGGAAACCGTCAATCCCGCGATGCTCGCGACACTGGCGCGGCTGGAGCGATTTCTCGACGCGATTCATTCCCTGCGGTCCTGACCGGTGACGCTGCCTCCGCACACCGTTGCCGAACGCCTGGCCCGCGTCCGCGCGACCATTGCGGCGGCCGGGCTCGACGCCCTCGCCGTCACTCATCTTCCGAACGTCCAGTATCTGACCGGGTTCACGGGATCGGCGGGGATCGCGCTCGTGCTGCCGTTGACGTGCCTGCTCATCGTCGACTTCCGCTATGTGACCGCGGCCAGGTCGCTGACCTCGGCACTGAACGGACACGTGACGTCGGCGACATTCGAGCGCTCGTACGACGAAGCGCTGGTCGAGTTGCTGCGGCGGGAAGGCAGCCAGAGGATCGGCATCGAGGCGGCGTATCTGCCGGTCGCCCGGTTCAACATCATCTCCGCCGCTCTCGCGGCCGGCGCCCCCCTGCCGATGAAAACGCGGGCGCCGGTACCGGCGCTTGTGCCGACCGACCGCCTCGTGGAGCGGGCTCGCATCATCAAGGACAGCGTCGAGATTGCGACCCTTCGTGAGGCGGGCCACCGCCTGGGCGCCATCGCAAGCCGCGTCCACACCTTCGTGCGGGCCGGACGCACCGAACTGACGATC
>JANPCT010000262.1:0-8351 GCA_031431095.1 Acidobacteriota bacterium
GCCGTGCGGGCCGTGCACTGTCAGGTCCCACCGGCCGATGATCGGCGGCGGCGCCGGCGCCGGGGCAGCCTGCGCACCCGACAGCCACATCGCCAGCAACGTTCCCATGATCAGATTCATCTCAACTCCTCCGGGCTCAAGAGCCGCTTGTCATAACCAGCCTGGACCAGCTCCGTGAATGCGTCCCAGACATCTGGCGGGATGTCCTGTTCGATTTGAAACCCTTTCGACGGATACACCCGGATGCGCTGCAGGTCGCCAATCATGATGCTGATGACGTCGTCGCGGGTCAGCGACTCATGCGAGCAGCCGTCCAGGTACTCATCCATCGTCAGGTGCGGCGACGTCACCACGACTGCCTTCCCCGGCCAGAGCTTCCTGAAGGTCGCGTAGCTGCGGCGCTCCATATACGGCTTCTGCACGATGATGAACGAGGCCGGGGAGAGACCGCGGCCATCGAGCAGCGCTCTGGTGAACAGCACATTCTCACCGGTATTCGTCGATTGATTCTCGATCACGATCCGGTCCGCCGGCACTCCCATCTCGATGGCGATGCGGGCGAACTGATCCGCTTCGGGCTCGGTCCAGAAACGCTTCGTGATCGTGCCAAGGCCGCCGGAGAAGATCAGGAGCGGCGCCCATCCCTCGAGAAAGAGTTGCGCCGCGCGCGCGGCGACGATCGTGTCATGGCTGCACAACACCAGGAGGGCGTCAGCACGCGTCAACTGATGGCCCATCTGGTGATAGTTCCAGACGCGTTCGACGAGGGCATGCACGGCTGATATCACCACCCTGGAATCCTACCCGGAGTGCGCGTCGATGTCGCGGCGCTTTGGTTTTCACTCGAAGGGGTCGAAGGAGTCGAAGACGCACGAAGGACCCTTAAAACCCTATTGTCCTTCGACGTCCTTCGAGACCTTCGGTTCTTCGAGTGAAAAGTAGATCCCTGAAACGTATATCGCCGAGTTGGCAGCGATGCCGCGCGCGATCGTAACGACCCGATGGCGGTGAAGCCAGGAGCTCATTTATGTGAGCAGCGAAACAAGCTGCTGCGCCAACTCCGGGCCTTTACCCTGTTCTTCATGCTTGAAGTAGACGTGCGCGCCGCGCGGCGCCTCATGCGATTGAATGACGCGGGCCCACCGTTCGATGTCGGCAGCCTGGTACCCCTCGTCACGCAGCCGGAAGTAGGTGTAGTCGGCCGTCGGCACCACCGGCGTGCTCAACTTCTCGCTGTCGGCTACGCAGAGTGCGAGGTTGCGCCGCCGCAGCGCGTCGAACACCGACTCGTCGTGCCAGGACGGGTGCCGGAACTCGAAGGCGGCACGGGTCCCGTCTGGAATGGTATCCAGGAACGCGCCGAAGACCGCATCGTCGCGCTTGAAGGTTGGCGGCAACTGGAACAGCAGAACGCCCAGCTTGCTGCCGAGCGCCGCCGCCGTCTTGCAGAAGGTCCGGGTCAGATCTTCGACGCGCTGCAGCTTCGAATCGTGGGTAATCCGGCGCGGCGCCTTCAGCGTGAACACGAAGCCCTCGGGCGTGCCGGCTGACCAGCCTTCGAGCAGCGCCACCGTGGGGACTCGATAGAACGTGTAGTTGACCTCGACGGTGTTGAAGCGCGCTGCGTAGTACGCCAGCATCCGGGCCGTCGAGAACTTCTCAGGGTAGAAGCTGCCACGCCATTCGGGATAGTTGTAGCCGGACGTGCCGACCAGGTAGTGCATGCCGCACCATGCTATTTCAGTTCGCGTGAGCTGTCGCGAACTCGACGATGCGCGCTTCGGCCCAGTAGCCATCATCGTCCGGGCCGCTCGGTTCACCCAGGAAGCCGCAATGCCCTCCGTGCCTGGTGATGACGACGGTGATGTGCGGGTTGGCCGTGATCGCCGGATCGCGAAAGGGTTCGAACGGGACGAATGGATCGTCCGCCGCCGTGATGATGAGCGCGGGCAGCCGAATACGATCGACGACGCGGAGCGCCGCGGCGCGGTGGTAGTAGTCCTCCGCACTCTCGAAGCCGAAGAAGGGGGCGGTATACGCCGCGTCGAACTGCCGCACCGAGCGGATGCTGCCGAGTGCGGAGACATCGAACTGCCCGGGGAAGCAGGCGTTCTTCCGCCGCATGCGTGCTTTCAGGTTGCGGACGAAGTTCCATTGATAGACGAAGTTCGCCGGACGTTCGAGGGCGGCCACGCATTGCGCGAGCTCGAGAACGGGAGATACGGCGCACACCGCCTTCAGCCTTGGAAGCTCCTCGGGCGTGTGGCTGCCGGCCAGCCGCAGGGCAAGATTGCCGCCGAGGGAATACCCTGCGGCGACGAATCGCTCGAGGCCGTCGGTGCGAGCAAGCTCGCGGATGACGACCGCAGGGTCTTCCATCAGGCCGGAATGATACAGACCGGGTCCAAGGTGCTCGGTCCCGCCGCAATTGCGCTGATTCAGAAGGACGACGTTGAACCCCGCGCGCAGCCCCTTGTGTGCGAGACCCCGCATGTAGTGCGCCGCGCTCGACCCCTCGAGACCGTGAAGCGCGAGAAGCGTCGGATGGCGGCTCCTGTCGGGTTGCCAGTAAATGTGCGCGAGCACTTGCGTGTCAGGCGCGACCCGAAAAAGGCGCGCCTCCGGCTCCGGCAAGGACAATGTCCGCCGGGCGGCCCAGCAGAATACGGTCATCACGTGTCCGTGGCGGAGGCCACGACGGGGAACGAAGGGAGGTGCTGTCAATGCGATGGACGTCTCCGGTCAGCGAAGCCTGTAGATGAACAGCGCGCCGGAGCGATGTGCCAGCGGCAACGGCAGCTCGCGTTCAATCACCAGATAGTCAAGATCGAAGCGCGCCGCCAGCGCCCGGGCTCCCTCGGCGGTGTCCCACGGCGTCGCCGCGAGCGCGCGCTCACGATCGGCGACACGCATCGCCGTGTCCCGGGCGTACATGGCAATCGCGCGATCCTTGAGCTGCTCCAGGAAAACGTCCCGGTGGGCGGCCGCGCGCAGGCTCGATCCATATCGGGCGGCGTGCACCGGATCGGCAAGCCAGCCGCTGCCGGGAGCGGTCGTGCGCGCCCAGGCCATGGCGTCGCGCCAGTCCGAGTGCTGCAGGTCCACTCCGAAAATCGGCCGGTCGGAAAACTGGATGAGCGTCGAGTAGACGCCCCGGCACAGCGACAGCAGCACGATCACCGTGACGACGATGGCGCCTCGTGCGCGCGCAGGTGTGCCGATGCCCTCGGCCAGCCAGCCGACGAGGAAGATGGTACCCAGGATGTCGAGCATCCAGAACACCCGGGTCACCTGCATTTCGACGGCGAGGGCAAGGTGAACCGCGTTGAACGGAAGCCAGCAGAAGAACACAACCGCCAGCGACAGGACTCCGGCGATGAGCGGGGTTTCCCGGTCAGTCGCCACCCCGGCGCGCTGTCGCGCGCGCCAGCACCAGACGATCACTGGAATCGCGAGCAGGTTGGTGCACCACACGTTCAACGGCCAGGCGACGGGGAAGAGATAGTCGCGGTCGGCGATGACGGCGAGCCATTCAGCATCCATCGGAGCCAGATGGCCGGCGAGCGGCCCACGGAAAATCGCCGTGATTCCGGCGACGCCGAGAACCAGCGTGGCGATGGCGAGTGGTTTCCGCCACCCTGGGCGCGCCAGCCAGTACGCGACACCAAGCCACACGGCGAACCACAGCGTCGTCGTCGGATGGACGGCGCCGGCGAGGGCGAGCAGGGGGAGCCACTGCCGATCGCGCCGTTCGAGAAAAGCTGCCACGGCGAGCAGCCCCAGCGCGAAGGCGAGCTGCCGCGGATGGAAGTAACCCTCGAGCGTGTTGGCGCCGGTCTTGGCAATGGCGTGCCGCAGTGTCAGCGCCGCGCCAACGGCAACGATGGCCCACTGTGTCCTGAACAGGTGCGCGCTGATGCGCGCCGCTGCCAGCAGCAACAGCACCAGACTGACGAGATACAGCGCCAGGAACAGGTGCTGGAGTGACACCCCGGTCGCCTGGATAATCCCCGATGCGAGGTCGTCGATGATCGTCAGCCGAGCCTGCGACTCGATCAGCGCACCGTCACGTGGAAAGAGCGCTGCATCCAGATGGCGAAGAACCGCCGGAATATAGAAGGCCTGATCCGACGCGCCGTACCGGTAGCCGGCCGAGTTCATCGTAGCGAGCAGCACGAACGCCATGACGCAGAACGAAAGAGGCAGCAGGCCAAGCCGGCGAACAGTCAGACCCAAACCTTTCGACCTTTTCCTGGTGCGGCCTTCTGGCAGTCCGGCTAGCCTTCGTCCGCGGTGGGTCCGTAGATCGCGGGCAGCGGCACGTCACGGAGACGGAGGTATACCGACAACTGGCCGCGATGATGGATCAGGTGATTCATGATGAAGCTGCGCAGCACGGCCGCTCGCGGCATGCTCATGACCTCCTGATCTCCGTGCTTCATCGTCCACTGGGCGAGCATGAGGGCGTCCGACTGCGCGTCGACTTTCGCGCGCGCCGTTTTCGCGTTGGCGTCGAACGCCGTCAGTATCTCTGCAAGCGAGGCCGGCTGCTTCGGCCGCGCATCGTCGCCGATGGTCGCGAGATCGAAGACGGTGAGGTCGCAGGTCGCGCCGACCCAGTGCAGAATGTTGGCGATGTGACTCGCGAGCTGCCCGAGGCTGAACGACTTCGGGTGCGGTTTCCACGCCAGGTCCGCCTCGGGCACCCGTTCGAGCAATCGCCGGGTCGTGCCGACCTCGTGATCGAATTCGGGCAGCAGCGCATCCTTCAAAGCCATTCAGAAATACTATCAATTACCAACTACCAACTACCAGTTACCTGAACCCCCCCGCCGCCCACAGCGGCCCGGTCGCGTACAGGCGTCCATTGGCTGAGACCATGGCTACGTTGCGAATGTCTGAAATGTGCTCGAGTGGATCGCCATCCACGATGATGAAATCCGCGCGAAGGCCGCGCGCGAGGGTTCCGCTCTCCGCCGCGAGGCCCATGACCCGTGCCGGTACCGCGGTGGCGGCGCGGATTGCGTCCATCGGAGACATGCCCGCCTGCACGTAGAGCTCGATCTCGCGGGCCACGCTGACGCCCGGAATCCCTTTGTCGGTGCCCGCGACAATCGGAATGCCGGCGTCGTGCAGCGCCTTCACGATTGCCAGCGATCGCAGCAGCCTGTCGCGGGCCTGCTCCGGTGTCACGGCGCCGCCGTTCGCGCTCTCGAGCATCCGGCGCAGCGGTTGTGTGACGTGGTCGAGCGACGGCTGCAGCGAGGCGAGCGGCGTCCGGGCGCTGCGCCCGAGCATCTCGCTCCAGGCCAGCGTCGGGTCGATCACCGTGCCGTGTGACTTCAGGAACGCCACCGTGTCACGCATGGCGTCGCTGCCGGGCGCATCGCGGACCGTCAGGTGGGCGATGTGGTCGAGGCCCATCTCCACCGCGTCGCGCATGTTCAGCGCGGCCGGAATATGGCCGGTCACCGTCAGCTTCGCCGCGTGAGCGGCGTCGATGATGGCCTCGACTGTCGGGCGATTCAGAAGCGTGTACAACTTGATCTGCTGAAAGCCGGCGTTCGCGTAACGTGCGACGGCTTGCCGTCCCTCCGCGGCATTCGCCGCGGTCACGTGGCCGAAGGACGCTGGCCCGGGACCATCGATCAGCCCGGCGAGCAGCAGCCGCGGACCGACTGTACGCCCCGCGTTCCAGGAATCGCGCAGCCCTACCGCCGCATCGAACTCACCACCCATATCGCGCGCGGTCGTGACGCCGGCGGCGAGATAGACGGGCCCCCACTCGGCCTGGCCGACGTGCGCATGCATGTCCCACAGGCCCGGCATGATGGCTTTTCCATTCGCCTCGACGACAGGAACGCCTCGCGGCAGGGTGACCGAGGCGACAGGGCCGGCGGCTTCGATGCGCCCATCGCGAACCAGCACCACGGCGTTCTCTACCGGCGCCGCGCCCGTACCGTCGATCAGCCTCGCGCCCGTCACTGCGAAGCGCGATCGCTGCAGCGGCATGACGGCCTGTGTCCGAGCCGATAGCCCCAGCGCCTGTTGCCGCACGCGCACGGCCGCATCGCGCGACTGCGCCTCCGAAAGATCTGCCGCGATCGCCTCGAACAGGAGGACGCCAGCCGTCGTGGCAGTCGCGACGACGTCGTGGTCTTCCACATCGAGCAGCAATGTCTCGGTGCCCCAGATGACGCCGTCAATCGTATAGGGACGCACGCGATGCCCGTGCAGATAGGTCACGCCCTTGATTTCCGGAAACTCCCGGATGCGGACGACGTCGCCGGACGGCTGCAACGTGATCGCCGGCGGCCTGCCATGCGCCAGCCAGTAACGGATCAGCAACCCTTGCGCGGTGATCGGGGCCATGCCGTCAAGCGTGAAGGTGTTCGGCGCGCCCGAGGCCTTTGGCACCGACGCATCGATGGAGAAGTAGCGATAGCTCTTGCCGTGGGACTCGAACGAGAGGGGAGTGAAGTCGCGCGTAAATGCGAGCGTCGTGTCGAGCGCGACCTTCGTGCCTCGATCGAGATATTCGAAGTGCGCCGTCAGGACGGATCGGGTGGAATCGCTCGAGATGGTCGCGGTCTCGGTGCCGATCCGGTGCCCCAGCAGGAACAGGGCGAGCGAAGCGGGGGTACGAACGGCAGGCGCCGGTGCTGACGGCGCCAACGCTGCCACGAGTGCTGCGCAGAGCCGCAGGCGTCGCAGCGTGGGCACCGTCCGCATTGTTCCGGCTCCTTACCCTGGGCGATGCATCTGTTGTAGCGCCCGGCTACTGGATACTGTCGGCCTCGACGACGATCGTCTTCGTGCCGATGACTTTGCCGTCAACAGTGACCTTGACCAGGTACGAGCCCGCGGGAAGCGCCGGGACGCCGAAGCCGCCACGGCCGCGACCGCCACCCGCGCCCGCTTGTGCCGGCGCGGCGGCAGCCGGTGCTGCTGCGGGTGGTGGCGCGATGCCGCGTCCGCCGCCCGGAGCTGGCGTCTGAGCGGTGGCTGCCGCCGGACGGTCCTCCCGCCCCGCACCCTGCGCGCCAGACGCCGGCGGTGTGGCTGGCGGATTCGTCGCCGCGGGCTGCATCGCCGGCGCCGTTGTGGCCGGCTGCTCGGCCTGGCCCGTGCCGGCGCCACCACCGCGCGGGGCCGTGGCGCCGCCCCGCATGTCCCACCGCCAGCGGTTCAGGCCCGCCGTCTTCGGGCCGTCGACAGCGCGGACCTCGCGGCCGGTGATGTCGGTGATGCTGATCCGCACGGCATCGGCGTTGTTTTTCAGCCAGTAGCTGATCGCCGTGCCGGGGTCCGCGTTCTGGCCGCGAAACACCTTCTGGCCGCCGACCGTGATCTGCTTCTGGATGTCGTTGACCCACGACATCGCGGGCCGGACGTTGAACAGGTAACCGTCTCCCTGCAGCGTGGTGTCGGTCATCTCCTCGAGGGCCGAGATGTCGTCCGCGATCCAGATGCTGCGACCGTGCGTGCCGGCGATGAGATCGCGCTCGCGCGGATGGATGATGAGGTCGTCGATACGCACCGTCGGCATCCCCTGCATGAAGCGCTTCCAGCTCTTGCCCGCATCGAGCGACACGTAGATCGCGTACTCCGTCCCGAGGAACAGGAGGTGGCGGTTGCGATTGTCGGTCGTGATGACGTTGACGTTGCCGGGCGGCAGGTCGGCGGCGATCGAGCTCCACGACTCGCCGAAATCCTTCGTCACGAAGACGTACGGCTTGTGATTGTCCGTACGGTGGCCGTCGAATGTCGCGTAAGCCGTGCCGGGTTCGAACGGTGACGCTTCCACTCGCGACACGTGCGTCTCCTTCGGCAGTCCGGGTATCGTGTCGGCCACGTTCTTCCAGGTCATGCCGCCGTCGCGGCTCACCTGCACGTTGCCGTCGTTGGTGCCCGCCCATACGATGCCGGGGACCACGGGCGATTCACTGATCGTCACGACGTTGCTGTAGGCCGCGGCGCCATCGTGCTTCGACGCCATCGGCGCCTTGCCGTCAACTTCCATGATCGGACGATCGTTGCGTCCGACGTTGCGGGTGAGATCGGGCGACATCACCCAGGTGTTGCCGCGGTCCATCGACTTGAAGACGCGCTCGGCACCAAGGTAGATCGTCGACGGGTTGTGCGGCGACAACTGGAACGGCGTGTTCCAGTAGAAGCGGAAATTCGTTCCCTGCGGCGGCGTGGGGACGATGTTGCCGTTCGCCGCGCCGGGTCCGAAGCCGAACTGCGCGAGGACCGCGGGATCGATGCCTTCCCCGCCTGGCGGGAGGGCGGGTCCCCCGCGTCCAGACGGGCCGCGCGGCCGGATGCTGACCTGCGTCCCGCGGCCG
>JANPCT010000263.1:0-7843 GCA_031431095.1 Acidobacteriota bacterium
GCCGCACATCGAGCGGTTCGCGGCGCTCCATCCCAAGGTGGCCGTCGAGGTCCGCCGCGTGCCCTCCCGGCAGATCGCCGGCGCCGTTCTCGATCGCAGCATCGATTTCGGCGTGCTCACGTTCGTGCCGGCCGACCGCGGCGTGCAAACCGTCCTCCTCGGCGGTGACGACATCGTCCTCCTGACGGCCCCCACGCACGCGCTGGCGGACCGGCGGCGCGTGACGATCGAGGAGGTGGGCAAGCAGGTGATCATCGCGCACAACGATCCCTCGCCGACGCGCGACCGCGTGCTTCGCGCCTACGAGCGGCGCCGGACATCGATCAACATCCAGATTTCGCTGCCAAGCCTGGACGGCATCAAGCGCGCCGTGGAGATGGGGATCGGTGTGGCGCTGCTGCCACGCCGTTGCGCGCTGACCGAGATCGCGCGCGGCCATCTGGTGGCCGTCAAGGTGCCTGAACTGGGGGGCCAGCGGCAGGTCAGGCTGGCATTCCGCAAAACGGGCGAGCGCAGCCGGGCGTCCGAAGCGTTTCTCGACGTGATCAGAAGCGCGACGAAAGTGGAGACGAGCGTCGAGCCGGAGCCACGCAAGTCGCGGCCTTAGCGATCGCGATCGATCACCAGGATCCGCTCACGTAGGGCAGCCGCGCGGCCACTGATCGCACCTCGTCAAAGCGCTCGAGCAGCAGACCGGTGGCGTCCCAGCTGCCGTCGAGGAACGCCTCCCGCGCCGCGGGCGGAAGCGATAAGTCATACGAGATGCCCTGTGCGGTCACCAGCATGGCCCCGAGATCGACGACGAGTTGGGTGGTCGGGTCGGCCTCGACCGCCGTCATGAGCGCGTTCAGCGATTCGGTGGAGACCGTTGGACACGGCATCCCGAGGACCACCGAGTTGCCGAAGAAGATTTCCGAAAAGGAGTGCCCGACCACCGCGCGTATGCCGCGCCGGCGGATCGCTTGCGGGGCGTGCTCACGTGATGACCCGCAGCCGAAGTTGACGCCAACCAGCATGATCGCGGCGGCGCGATAGGCCGGGTTCGAAGCCGGGTGAATGGCGCCGCCGGCGGCGTCGAGTTGCTGGCGGTCGTCTTCGAACAGATGGTTCTCGAGACCGTCGAAGCTCACCGACTTCAGGAAGCGCGCCGGGATGATGCGGTCCGTGTCGATATCCTCGCCGCGCACCGGCATGGCCGTGCCGCGCACCTCCCGGACGCGTTCAACGGACAACGCCCACCTCCGCCTCCGCGAACTCGCGAACGTCGACGATCTCTCCGGCGATGGCGGCGGCTGCCACCATGGCGGGACTCATCAGCAGCGTGCGCCCGGTCGGACTCCCTTGCCGTCCTTTGAAGTTGCGATTCGAGGACGAGGCGCAGATCTCGCGCCCTTCGAGGCGATCGGGATTCATCGCCAGGCACATCGAGCAGCCCGCGCCGCGCCACTCGAACCCGGCATCGAGGAACACGCGATCCAGGCCTTCACGCTCGGCGTCGGCGCGCACGGCCTGCGAGCCGGGCACGACCAGCGCCTTGACGTGGGCGGCGACGTGCAGGCCGCGGACGATACGCGCCGCTTCACGCAGGTCCGACAGCCGCGCGTTGGTGCAGGAACCGACGAAGGCGACGTCGATTCGCGTGCCTTTGACGGCCTGCCCGCTGCGGAACCCCATGAACGCCAATGCCTCCGGATCCGCATCCGCCGGCAGCCGTTCGTCGACGCCGACAGACTGACCGGGATTTATGCCCCATGTCACCGTCGGGCGGATGGACGCGGCGTCGATCCCGACTTCGTCGTCATACGACGCGCCGGCGTCAGAGGCCATCGAGGCCCACCACTCAGTGGCGCGGTCGAACTTGTCGCCCTGTGGCGCGAACGGCCGTCCGCGCAGGTAATCGAACGTCGTCTGGTCGGGATTGACGTAGCCCACTCGCGCCCCGCCCTCGATGGACATGTTGCAGATCGTCATCCGCTCGTCCATCGACATGCCGGCGATCGTGCTGCCCGCGTATTCGTAGGCGAACCCCGCGCCCCCTTTGACGCCGAGGCGCCGGATGATCTCGAGGATCACGTCCTTGGCGTAGACGCCGCGTCCGAGGCGGCCGTTCACCGAAATGCGCCGCACCTTGAGCGGGTCAATTGCGAGGCACTGCGACGCCAGCACGTCACGGACCTGCGACGTGCCGATGCCGAACGCCACCGCGCCGAAGGCGCCATGCGTCGAGGTATGGCTGTCGCCGCACGCGATCGTCATGCCGGGCTGCGTCAACCCAAGCTCCGGCCCGATGACGTGGACAATGCCCTGCCGTCCGCTGGAGAGATCGAGCAGCCTGATCCCGTGCTCGCGACAATTGCGCTCGAGCGCCGTCAGCATGTCTTCGGCCATCACATCCAGGAAGGGCCGCCGCTGATCGAGCGTGGGGACGATGTGATCGACCGTGCCGAGCGTCCGCTCCGGCATCGCCACCCCAAGGCCGCGCGCCTTCAACATGTCGAAGGCCTGGGGCGTGGTCACCTCGTGGATCAGGTGAAGCCCGATCAGGAGCTGTTGCTGACCGTTCGGCAGCCGCCGAATGGCATGCGCCTGCCAGACCTTTTCGAACAGCGTTGCGGGCATGACGATGGATCCTAGCACGCACGGGAGGACCGGGCCGGGAGATGCCAGCCGCCGCTCTGGCCGCTCGGCGGGGCCAGGGAAGGTCCGATGAGTCGCCAGGCCTGTATCTTGCTCGACGCTTGCGGGTGCGCGAATTGTTCTGGCGGTTGCGGCGACAGTCGGCAGCTTCTGCGACCCTGCACGAGTTACGCGTGAGCAGAGAATGCGAGACCGCCGCGTTATACTGATGGTCTCCCGCCAATGAACTTCCTCGACAAGCTCAATCCTGAACAGCGCGAAGCGGTACTGCATACCGAAGGGCCCGTCATGATCCTCGCCGGTGCGGGATCCGGAAAGACGCGCGTCATCACCTTCCGCATCGCGTATCTCATCGGCAACGGGCATGCGACCGCTGACGAAGTCCTCGCCGTCACCTTCACCAACAAGGCGGCAGGCGAGATGCGCGAGCGCGTGCAATCGCTGCTGGGGGACAACGCCGACGGTGTGTGGCTCTCGACGTTCCACTCGCTGTGTGCCCGGCTGCTCAGGCGCGAGGCGCCGCACATCGGGCTGTCGCGAGACTTTGTCATCTACGATTCCTCCGACCAAGTCGCAGTGGTGAAGCAGGCGCAGCGCGAGCTCGGCATCGACGACAAGCTCGTGCCGCCGCGGCAGGCCCTCGCCCGGATCAGCCAGGCCAAGAACCGCATGGAGGGACCCGAGTCGCTGCGCGGCGCGTGGAACCTGCGCGACGAGCAGATCGCGAAGATCTACGAGAAGTACCTGCTGGCGCTGAAAGAGTGCAACGCGCTCGACTTCGACGACCTGTTGCTGAAGACCGTCGAGCTCTTCGAGAAGTCGGAACCGGTGCGCGAGCGCTACGGCCGCAAGTTCAAGTACGTGATGGTCGACGAGTACCAGGACACAAATCGGCCGCAGTACCTCCTCATTCGCCGTCTCGCCGGCTTTCATCGCAACCTCGCCATCGTCGGCGACCCCGATCAGTCGATCTACAAGTGGCGAGGGGCCGATCTCCGCAACCTCGTCGACTTCGAGAACGACTTCGGCGACGCCAAAGTGGTGCGGCTCGAGCAGAACTACCGCTCGACCCAGGTCATCCTCGACGCCGCGACCGCGGTGATCCAGCAGAACCGCAATCGCAAGGACAAGCGGTTGTGGACCGATCGCAAAGGCGGCGAGAAGATCGTCTACTACCGCGGCAGCGACGAGCTCGAAGAGGCCGACTTCATCGTCAAGGCGATCAAGCGGCTGCGTGTCGAAGACATCGACATGATGATGGCGATCCTCTATCGCACCAACGCCCAGTCGCGCGCGATCGAAGATCAGCTGATGCGGGAGAACATCCCGTACAAGATCATCGGCGGCGTGCGCTTCTACGAGCGCAAGGAGATCAAGGACGCACTCGCCTACCTCAAGCTGATCATCAACCCGCACGACGATGTGAGCCTGCGGCGCGTCATCAACGTGCCGGCGCGCGGCGTCGGCAAGGGAGTCATGGACTCCCTGCACGCGATCGATCCCGACCGCATCGCCGCCGATGCGCCGCCGTTGCTGGCGGCCGGACTCGCCGAGGTCAGCTCGGCCAGGTCGTTGTGGGCGCGGCTGGTCTATGCGGTGGACGAAGGCAAGCTCGGTGGACGCGCGGTCTCGGCGCTGCGCGGTTTCCGCGATTTGATCGTCGGGCTGGCGACCGACGGGCGCACGGACTCGGTGTCGATCACGATCGGCAAGATGCTGGATCGGTCCGGTTACTTGAACGACCTGCGCGACGAAAACAGTGAAGAGGCGAACGAGCGTATCGAGAACCTGATGGAGCTCGTCTCGGCGTCCCGCGATTATGAAGGCCGGGACCCTGAGGCGTCGATCGGCGGCTACGTCGATCGGCTGTCGCTGCTTTCCGAGGTTGACGAGGAATCCGGCACGCGGAACGCGAAGGTCTGGCTGATGTCGATGCACGCGGCGAAAGGGCTCGAGTTCCCCGTCGTGTTCATCGCCGGCATGGAAGATGGCCTGTTCCCGCACTCACGCTCGGTCGAGAGCGAAGACGAGCTCGAAGAAGAACGCCGGTTGTTCTACGTCGGGATGACGCGCGCGGAGCAGCGCCTGTTCCTCACAGGCGCGGCGCGGCGGCGCGTGTTTGGCGAGTACCAGGCGACGGAGCCGTCCCGGTTCGTCGACGAAGTGCCGGCCGAGCTGCTGGATCGCGTCGCTCCCGCCTTCGCGTCCGCCTATCAGGGCAACTTCGCGCACGCCCACTACGAGTTCCGCACGAACCCCTACTCCCGCGGCGGCAAGGGACGCGGCGGCTCCCGGTCGAGAGAGGAGTCTCCAGGCTACGCCTACGAGGGCGAGGATCAGTCCGCCGCCGGCGGCCTGCGCGTGGGGATGCGCGTCAAGCACGCGCAGTTCGGCGTCGGCGTGGTGCTTGCCGTCGAGGAGCACACGGACGATTTCAAGATCACCGTGCGCTTCAACACCGTCGGCCAGAAGAAGCTGCTGGCAAAGTTCGCCAAGCTGGAGCCGGCTTAGACAATCGCCCCGCGGTGAGGGCGCGCCGGCCCGTTGTGCGCCGTCGCACCGATCCTGGGCGCCCGGATCTTATCGAGCCACGAGAACGGCTTCGGCCTCGCTGGCGGCCACACCCTTGGGGCCGAGCGGACGATGGGCCACGATCAAGGCTTCCGCGTCCTCCGTGGACAGCGGGTGAGAAAACAGGAATCCCTGGGCATGGGTGCAGCCGAGCCGCTCGAGCTCGCGTGCCTGCACTTCGCTTTCGATTCCCTCCGCCACCACGCTGGTGTTGAGCGTGCGTGCCAGCGCCAGAATGCTTTCGACGATCGCAGGGCGGCCCGGCAGGAGCAAACTCGCGACGAACGAGCGATCGATCTTGAGCGCGTCGACCGGGAGCTTGTGCAGGTGGCTCAGGGACGAATAGCCGGTGCCGAAGTCGTCGAGATAGACCTTCACGCCGAAGTCGCGCAGCGCAGTCAGAATGATCGCGGCTTCCCCTGGACTATCGAGCAGGGCCGTCTCGGTGATCTCGACGCGCATGCTGGCGGCCGCCAGCCCGGTCTGACTCAGGGTGTGCTGCACCACGCGTAGAAAGTTCTGCTGCATCAGTTGACGGCTCGACACGTTCACGGTGATGCAGTCAAGGCCGGCCGCGGGGAATCGCCGCTGCCAGTCCGCGAATGTCCGGCACGCCTCCTGAAGAACCCACGTCCCCAGTGAGCCGATCAGGCCGAGTTCCTCCGCGATCGGCACGAAGGTCACCGGCGACACCGGTTCGCCGTTGCGCTTCCAGCGCACCAGCGACTCGAAGCCGATGCACATCCCCGAGATCAGCGACACGATCGGCTGGTAATGCACTTCGAAGTCGTTGGCGGCAACGGCGCGGCGCAGATCGTTCTCCAGGCTCAGTCGATCCCGCACGCGCGCGTGCATCGCGTCGTCGAAGACTTCGTGCCGCGACTTGCCGCGCGACTTGGCGTGATACATCGCCGTGTCGGCGTCGCGCATGATCTCGTCGGCATTGGCGTAGTGAGCGGGACCGAAGGCGATGCCGATGCTCGCCGAGGTGAAGACGTCACGGCCGCCAATCGTGAACGGCGCGCTCAACGCGTGCTGGATCCGGCCGGCGATGGCATTGGCCTGACCCTCGTCGCTCAGGCTGGCGAGGCAGAGGGCGAATTCGTCGCCGCCCAGGCGCGCGAGTGAGTCTCCCTGGCGCAGGCATGTCTCCAGCCGGCGCGACGCGGCAATCAAGAGTTCATCGCCGACCATGTGTCCGAGACTGTCGTTGACGATCTTGAACCGGTCCAGATCGAGATACAGCACGGCAAATGTGCTACCGGGTTTACGCCGGCCGCATTCCTCGAAATGTCGCCCGATGCCTTCGACGAAGATGCCGCGGTTGCACAGCCCGGTGAGCGAGTCGAGGAAGCCGACGCTGCGCAGCCGCTCCTGCGCCTGCGCCTGCGCGGTGGTGTCGGTGAGGGATCCCGCGATGCGATTGGGCTTGCGGCCGGCGCCCCTCGTCGCCACGCCGCGCGACAGGACGCGCAGGTACGTGCCGTCCTCGTGACGGATGCGGTGCTCGTGCTGGAACACCGGCGTCGCTCCCGTCAGATGCGCCTGGAGGGCGGCCTGGAGCTGAGCGCTGTCGTCGGTGTGGACGCGCTGGAGCCATTCGTCCGGTGCAGCGATCGCGGCCTGTGCGGGCAGCCCGAGCATCGCGCGCCACCGGCCGGAGACGTAGAACTCCTGCGTCTGCAGGTTCCACTGCCAGAGGCCGTCGTTGGCTCCTTCGGCCGCCAGCGCCAGCCGCTCGCCGCTGCTTCGCAACTCATGCTCGGCGCGGACGCGCTCGGTGACGTCGTGCCATAACAGCGTCACGCCATCCGCGACCGGCAGCACCTTGACCTGCACGATCGGTGCGTCCGCCGCGGCGCCGAGCCGCAGATGATTCAGCGTGCGCGGCTTCCGGTCCTCCACGGTTTCCTTGATTGTCCGCGGCAACTCGCTGTGGGCCAGGGCGGGAAGCGCTTCGACGAACGGACGGCCGAGCGCGCGGCTGCGGGGACAGCGCAGGATGCGCTCGAGCGCGTCGTTCCACAGCGTAACGCGGCCGCCGGCGTCGAGCACCGACATGCCTTGTTCGAGGTCGTCGATCACCTCTCGGCGCCGGTAGTCCTCTTCGAGCCGGCGCACGTAGTCGGCATAGAGACGATGCCCGAGGAACAGCAGTGCGCCCAGAACCGCTGCACTGTTCCACAGCCGGCGGTCTATGACTTCGACCAGCGCGGCGGCGATGGCGCCGCCGATCAGATACAACGGATATCCGGCCAGCGCCCGCTTCCACCACGATCGGTCGAGGCCCTGGCGACGGATGAATGGCACGACGAAGTCGGCCAGTGCACCTTGGGTGAGGTGATAGGCCAGGACGGCGCCGACGATCGGCACCACCAGCCATGGCCACAGCAGGATGCGGGGCATCACGCTCGCTATCGATTGATGGGTGAGCGCCGCGGCCAGCGCCGCAAGGATCACGACGACCGTATCGACGAGCGATTGCGAGCGTGAAACGCGCCCGGTGACGAAACCAGGAGTCAGCGCGGCCGCCGCGGCGACCGACACGGCGACCCGCGGACCGAATAGCATCAACGACGCAAAGATGACGATGAAGGCCGGCGGCATGATCCCGCGGTCACTCGACGCCCGTCGG
>JANPCT010000264.1:0-4127 GCA_031431095.1 Acidobacteriota bacterium
CCCGATTCGTCACCGGCACGGCCGGCGGCCTCGTCCTCAGCGGCGGAGGCGCGCGCGGGTTCGCGCACATCGGCGTCATCAAGGCGCTGCGCGAGGCGTCGATGCCGATCGACGTCATCGGCGGGAGCAGCATGGGCGCGATCATCGCCGCCCAGCACGCGGCCGGCTTCGACGTGGACGCGATGATCGAGTTGAACCGCCGCAGCTTTTCAGGATCCGACGTGTCCGACCTGACGGCTCCGGCTGTCGCTCTGCGACGAGCGCGATCGACGGTGCGGCGGCTGAAGGCAATGTTCGGCGATCGCCTGATCGAGGACCTGCCGCTTCGTTATTTCTGCATCACGTCGGACCTTACACATGCGCGAGTGCGCGTCCACGACAGCGGTCCGCTGTGGTTGTGGACCCGGGCGAGCTGCTCGATCCCCGGCCTCGCCCCACCGGTTCCGTGCGATGGCAGCCTGCTCGTCGATGGCGGGCTTCTCAACAATCTCCCCGCGGATGTCATGCGGCAACGGTGCAGCGGCGCCGTCGTCGCCGTCAACGTCACGCCGACGGTGGACCTGACGACCGATCTGCCGCTGACCGCCGAAATGTCGGGATGGCCTCATCTGTGGCGATTGATGTTCCCGGACAAGGCGCGGGCGCCGTTCCCGAACATCGCCCAGATCCTGTCGCGCACGGTGTTCGTGAGCAGCGTGCGTGATGCGCAGGCACAGGCCCGGCACAGCGACCTCCTGATCGAGCCGTCGCTCGACGGGATCGGCATGGGAGATTTCGACGCCATCGATCGTATTGTCGATGCCGGCTATCGTGAGGCCGCGGCCAGTCTTGCCGCATGGCCGCCGCGCGGCGGCATCCGCCCCACAGGGACTCAGGGATCATGACCAACACCGCCGGCAGTTTTGCCATTGTCGGGATCGCCTGCCGTTTTCCTGGCGGCGCCTCGTCGCCTGCCGCGTTCTGGCGATTGCTCTGCGACGGCGTCGACGCAATCGGCGACATCCCGGCGGATCGTTTCGATTTGGGTCCTCTCTTCGATGCCGACCCTTCGCAACCGGGACGTCTGTATACGCGATGGGGCGGCTATATCAGCGGCATCGATCGATTCGATGCCGGGTTCTTCGGCATGTCGCCGCGGGAAGCGAAGCACATCGATCCCCAGCAGCGGCTGTTGCTCGAACTGGCGTGGGAAGCGATGGAAGACGGCGGCATCCGCGCCGACCTGATGGCAGGCACGCGCACCGGGGTGTTCATCGGGATCTCGACGCACGACTACGGCGACATCCAGACGTATCCCGTGAACCGGCACCTGGTCGGCAGCCACACGAACACCGGCACCGCCACGAGCCTGGCCGCAAACCGGATCTCCCACGCCTTTGATTTCCGCGGGCCGAGCCTGATCGTCGATACGGCGTGCTCGTCCTCGCTGACGGCGCTGCATCTCGCCTGCCAGAGTCTGCGATCGGGCGAATCCGACACCGCGGTCGTCGGCGGCGTGCAGATGCTGGTGACCGCCGAGCCGACGATAGGATTCTGCAAGGCGTCGATGCTGTCCCCGGATGGGCGCTGCCGCGCCTTCGATGCTCGCGCCAACGGATATGTTCGCAGCGAGGGTGGCGGCGTCCTCATCCTCAAGCCGCTGCCGGCTGCGGTCACCGCTGGCGATCCGATCTATGCCGTCGTCCGCGGCACTGCGGTCAACCAGGATGGGCGCACCAACGGGATTACCGTGCCGAGCGGCCGCGCGCAGGAAGCGATGTTGCGTGCCGCGCTTGCGGCGGCGGACCTCGACCCGGCGGATCTGCAGTACATCGAGGCGCACGGCACCGGGACTCCGGTTGGCGATCCCATCGAGGCGTCGGCTATCGGCGCGGTGCTTGCCGGCGCGCTGCCGGCGGGACGGTACTGCGCAGTTGGATCGGTCAAGACGAACATCGGTCATCTAGAGGCGGCATCAGGCATGGCCGGCCTGATCAAGACCGCCTTGGCGATCCGGCACCGCGCGATCCCGCCGTCGCTGCACTTCGAGTCGCCCAACCCCGCGATTGATTTCGATGCGCTGCGACTGAGAGTCGTCACGGCTCTGGAGCCGTGGCCGGCTGCTGCTGGTCCGGCGACCGCGGGCGTCAATGGATTCGGGTTCGGCGGCGCCAATGCGCACGTCCTGCTGCAGGAGCACTCGCGCCCTCTGAAGCCTGTGCGCGAGGAGGCGGAGGCGGACGCACCTGACGTGCTGGTGCTGTCGGCGAAGTCGAATCCGTCCCTGCTTTCGCTGGCGCGCGAATACATGACGCTGCTTGACGGCAGCACGCCGTTTCACGACATCTGCGCGACGGCCGCGATCCGGCGCGCGCACCTGAGCCACCGGCTGTCGATCGCCGGCACACGCGCGGAGGTGATTGACGGCCTGGACGCGTTCATCGCAGCGGAGCGCCGCGTAGCAGTGACGAGCGCCCGCATACCGGCCGGCGGCGCATCCCCGCTTGCGTTCGTCTTCTCGGGCATGGGGCCCCAATGGTGGGGTATGGGCCGCCAGTTGCTGCGTGACGAGCCGGTCTTTCGCGACGCCGTCGAGCGCTGCGACGCCGCGATGCCGCGCGACGCCGGCTGGTCGCTGATGGACGAGTTGCGCGCCGGCGAAACGACCTCGCGCGTCAGCGACGCAGACCTTGCCCAGGTTACAGGCTTCGCAGTACAAGCAGGACTGGCCGAACTGCTGCGCAGCCGCGGTATCGTGCCGGACGCCGTCTTCGGGCACAGCGCAGGCGAGATGGCCGCGGCGTTCGTCTCGGGTGCCTTGACGCTGGAGGCGTGTGTGCCGCTCGCATACCACCGCAGCCGGTTGCAGGCGAGCGCGCCTCCGGGCAGGATGCTCGCGGCGTCGATCCCGGAGGAGGCTGCCGTTCGGTTGATCGAAGCGGCTGGCGGACGCCTGTCGCTCGCTGCCGTCAACAGCCCGGCGTCGGTGACGCTGTCGGGCGACGCTGCGGTGCTCGAGGCGCTGCACGATCGGCTGCAGAAGGAACAGACCTTCGCGAGATTACTGCCCTTCCCTGTCGCGTACCACAGCGCCACGATGGATTCGATCGAACGCGAGCTGCTCGATTCGCTGGCATTCCTCGCCCCGGTCGAAGGGACGATCCCGATGGTGTCCGCGGTGACGGGACGATGGATGAAAGGCGTCGATCTCGACGCCGTCTACTGGTGGCGCAACGTCAGGGAGCCGGTGCGATTCGCCGCGGGCATCGGCCAGTTGATCGAGGACGGCTACCGCACCTTTCTCGAGATCGGCCCTCACCCGGTCCTCGCGGCGTCGATGGCCGAATGCCTTGCAGCCGGGGGCCAGAGCGGTACCGTCCTCCCGACCCTCAGGCGCAACGAAGACGAGCGCGTCGCCATGCTGCGCGCGATGGGGGCCGTCCACGCGCATGGTGGTCAGGTGCACTGGGCCTCGCATTTCGGGACGAATTGGACGACGGTGACGCTACCGCTGTACCGATGGGATCGCGAGCGGCACTGGTTCGAGCCGTCTCCAGACGCGCCGGCAGGCCGCACATCGATCGCCGATGTCGCAGGCGCGCATCCGCTCCTCGGCCGGCGCCTCGAGACCGCACTTCCGACGTGGGAATCATCGATCGCGCGGCCACGCCTGCGCTTCCTGGACGACCATGTCGTGCAGGGCGCGGTGGTGTTCCCGGGCGTGGCGTACCTGGAAATGGCCGCCGCCGCGGCCCGCCAACTGCGGCCAGGGGCCGATGTCGTCCTCAGGGACGTCGCCTTCGTGAGCCCGCTTTTCGGCGGACCAGACCGCGATCCACGGGTGCAACTGACGATGGATCGCGATGGGCGGTTCGAGATCCAGAGTCAGCCGGAACCGGACGAGCCGTGGGTGCTGCACGCGCACGGCCGCGCGGCATCACGGTCCGATCAACCGTCCGCCAGCATCGATCTCGATGCCGTCCGCGAGCGCTGCGTCATGCACGTTCCGCACGACTTGTGCTACTCGCAGCTCGCAGCAAGAGGCCTGACGTACGGGAGCGCCTTTCGAGGTATCGAGGATCTTGTCGCGGGCAGCGGCGAAGCTCTCGGACGGATCGTGCTGCCGCCGCCGCTGTCGGGTGACGAGG
>JANPCT010000265.1:0-5925 GCA_031431095.1 Acidobacteriota bacterium
CGCCGTCGCAGCGGACACAGGGGAGATGAAAGGAAAACGCCGTGTCACTTCTTGAACGCCTCGGACGCGGTCATCTCGGTGATCACGATTTCGCGCGTCTGTGGACGTCCGGCGCCACGCATCCGCATCTCGACCGCTGCGACGGATGCCGCGCCCGCTACGACGCGTTCGACGCCTGGCTGCTCGGCGTGGGAGATGAGCTGCGCGCCGCCGCGGACGAGGCCTTCCCCGCCGACCGCCTCGCCGTTCAGCACGCGCAAATCGCGCGCCGCCTTGAAACGCTCGAGCGTCCCGCGCGAGTCATCCTCTTCCCGAAGGCCGCACGCGCGGTGATTAGCGGCCACTCGCACGTCCGCCGCTGGGTCACCGTCGCGGCCGCGGCGAGCCTGATTGCCGGCTTCGGCCTCGGCCAGGTCATGCCGCTGCACACCGTCGTGCGGCAGCAGTCCACCGCCGTCGCCCCGAATTTCACGGCGCCGGAGGCGGCGACCCGCGCCGAAGCGCTGACAACCCCCGCGGCCGCCGACAGCGACGAAGACCTGTTGTCGGATGACTTCGCCAGCCCGCGGGTCAGGAACCTGAGCGCGCTCGACGACATGACGCCGCACGCGCGCGATTACGTCATCCGCGCGAAGTAGTGGCCACCCAACCGCTCATCTTCCGCAAGGGCCTCGACATGAAAGAGGCTGTGGCTGGCGAGCTTGCCGCGGCGTACCACAGCAAGCTGGTTGACGAGGTCCGCGCCGCCGGTTACCGCCATCAGCACGGACGGCTGACGGTCCATCTCGCGCGCGAGTTCGGCTTCTGCTACGGCGTCGATCGCGCCGTCGACTACGCGTATCAGGCGGTCGCCCGGTTTCCCGGACGCGACGTCTTCCTGACCGGCGAGATCATCCACAACCCCCACGTCAACGACCGCCTGCGCGCCAGCGGCATCCGCTTCCTCAGCGATGCCGCCGAGCGCACCCGCGATCTCGGCCCCGCAGATGTCATCATCCTGCCGGCGTTCGGCATCACGGTCGAAGAGATGGTCGACTTCTCCGCCCGCGGCTGCACGCTTGTCGACACCACCTGCGGCTCCGTGCTGAATGTCTGGAAGAACGTCGTCCGCTATGCGCAGGACGGCTTCACCGCCGTCATTCACGGCAAGGTCAAGCACGAGGAAACGCGCGCCACGGCGTCGCAGGCGCTGAAATATCCGCAGGGCCGGTACATCGTCGTGCTCGACCGCGACGAAGCCGCCATCGTCTGCGACTACATCCGGCATGCCGGCGATCGTGAAGCGTTCCTGGCGAGGTTCCACGGAGCCCTGTCACCCGGGTTCGATCCCGACACCGATCTGACGCGCGTCGGATGCGCCAACCAGACGACGATGCTGATGTCGGAGTCGCTCGATATCGGCGAGATGGTCGGCGCCGCGATGCGCGACCGTTACGGTGACGACGTGGCGACCCACTTCCGCGCCTTCGACACGATCTGCAGCGCGACGCAGGAGCGGCAGGACGCGGTGGAAGCGCTGCTCGACACGGAGTCGGTCGACCTCATGATCGTGGTGGGTGGCTACAACAGCAGCAACACCGTCAATCTTGCGCGGATCTGCGCCGCGCGCGTGAAGACGTTCCACATTGCCGACCCTGGTTGCCTGTTGTCGCCGGATCAGATTCGCCATCGACCGGTCGGCGCGCCGTCGACCGTGAGAGCGGACGAAGTGATCACCGGTGACTGGTTGGCGCCGACCGGGCCCGTCGTCGTCGGCCTCACCGCCGGCGCGTCGACACCCAACAACATCGTCGGCCTGGTGATCGAGACGCTCGATCGCTATACCTGAAAAGCGATCATGGTCCAGGCCTGGGGCTCGAGCCCTCAGGCATGAGCCGCAGCCTGTAGGTCCTCAGCCGTGTGCCGGCGTCCATTCGCCGGACACGCCGTCGCTGGCAAGTGCCATGCCATGGCAACACCTGCGGCGGCGGGGTTTAGAGGTCATGCGGCGCGCCTCGTAGGCAGCCCGCTACGCACCGTCGGTAAACAGCGCCCGGAGGCGGGTCGTAATCAGCTCTGTAGTTCCTACGGAGAGATCAACGAAAGAATGGCTAGGCATATCGCGTGGATGGTCGCCCTACTTCTCCTCAGCCCCGCAGCCGGACATGCGGGCACTCTGTGCGACCAGCGGCATGGACCACCGGCGCCGCACGATGACAAGCAGGACGGCAAGTCGGGAGATGCACGTTCGGGGCAGCGGCCGAAGTGGTGGGTCGACCCGAAACTGCGCGCCGACCTGGGCATAACAGAGCAGCAATCGGCCGCAGTCGAAGCTGTATGGAGCAAGTCGCTGCCGGCACTGCGCGAGGCGCGCGAGCGGCTCGACAAGCTGGAGGACGCGCTGTCGGTACTGACACAGCGCGAGGGCTCCGACGAAGCGGCGGTGATTGCGCAGATTGAACGCGTCGAGAGCACGCGCGCCGAAGCGAACAAGACGCGCACGCTGATGATTTACCGCATGAACAAGATTCTGACGATCGAGCAGCGGGCGAAGGTCAAGGCGCTGTTCGACAGGCCCGACGCGTCCCGCCGCGGCCCGTCGCCGCGGTAAGCGCAGGTTTCATCATTCCCATCTCTTGGAGGATTTCGTGAAGAAGAACGTTGTCGTGTCAGCAGCTGCCTGGCTGGTGATCGCGGTCGCGAGTGCGCCCTTGCAGGCGCAGACTCCGGCGCCGGCCACGCCGGCTCCCGCTCCGGCGCAGACAGCTGTGCCGACGCCGACCTCACCGGCCCAGCCGGCCGCCCAGACGCAGCCGATCGCATTTATCACGGCCGGGCCGCGCGTCGATCTCTCGATCGAAGAAGCCGTCGCCCGCGCACGCGAGAAGAACATCGACATCGGCGTGGCGCGTATCACGCCGCGGTTGACCGATTTCACTCTGGCCGGACTCGAAGCGAACTACCGCTTGAACCTGACTTCATCGAGCAACGCCTCGAAAGTCAGCACGCCCGCCACCAACGCCACGCAGGGCGTGGCCGTGGGCACGAATCAGGTCACGAGCACCGTCGCCTGGAACGCCGGCTTCGCCCAGAACCTCTACCGGGGCGGCGGCAACTACGCGATCACGTGGAACAACAACCGGCGCGCGCAGTCGAGCGCCAACGCTTTCAGAAATCCGACCTTCAATTCGAACTTCGGGTTGAACGCGACGCAGCCGCTTTTGCGCGGCTTCAAGATCGACTCGACCCGCGCGGCACTGCGGACCAGCCGGATCAGCCAGCAGAACGACGAGATCGCTCTCCAATCGACGACGCAGACGACGATGGCCAACACGCGCAACGCGTATTGGGATCTGGTCTTCGCGATCCAGGCCGTCGAGGCGGCGCAGAACTCGCTCGACATTTCCGCGAAGCTGGTGTCCGACAACCAGGCGCGGGTAGAAATCGGCACACTGGCGCCGATCGACATCAAGTCCGCCCAAGCGGAACAGGCCAGCCGCCGGCTGACGCTGGTGCAGGCGCAGGCAACCGTCCGCACCTCCGAGCTGGCGCTGAAGCGGTTGATCGTCAGTGGTACGGACGACCCGCTGTGGGGCGCGTCGATCAATCCCGTGGATCGGCCGGCCGCCGTTCCGGAAGCGATCAACGTCGACGCGGCCGTCGCGCGGGCGCTCCGGGAGCGCACGGACGTGCAGCAGTCGCTGAACAACCTCAAGATCAGCGACATCAACCTGCAGAACCAGGTCGATGCCACCAAACCGCAATTGAACCTGACCTTGAACTATGGCCTCAGCGGGCTCGGTGGACCGACCACGTCGACCGTGCGCGATCCCATTACCGGTGTCATCCTGTCGCAGACTCCGGTGCCGTCCGGCTACGTCGACGCGCTCCGCAACATCTTCGGGTTCGACGTGCCGCAGTTCACCGCTGGCGTCAGTTTCGCCTACCCGCTCGGCAAGAGCGCGCAACAGGCGACGGTGGCACGGTCGAGGCTGTCGCTCGATCAGGCGAACGCCAACCTCAAGTCCCTGCAACTGCAGATCGCGACCGACGTCGCCAACGCCGCACTGACGGTCCAGAGCAGCCTCGAAAGCGTGCAGGCCTCCCGTACCGCGCGTGAGCTCGCGCAGGAGCGCCTCAACGCCATGCAGAGCAAGTTCGAGGTCGGCATGTCGACCAACTATGAGGTCGTCCAGGCCCAGCGCGATTTCCTCGACTCCCAGAACAACGAGCTTCGCGCCCTCCTGAATTACCGGAAGGCGCTCGTGAACTTCGAAACCGTCCAGACCGTCGGCACCCGCGCGGTCGGCGCGGTTGGCGCCGGCGGCGGCGGCCTCTAATCCGGAACCAGTCACTGACATGAAAAAGCTCATTTGGATCATTCTCATCCTGGTCGCGGCGGGCGCCGGGGCGGCCTTCTTCTTCACCAACCGCGGTGAAAAGGAGCCGACGGTCACGACGCTCAAGCCCTCCCGCGGCTCGATCATCGACGCCGTCGGCGCCACGGGCACGCTCCAGGCCGTGCGAACCGTCACCGTCGGGACTCAGGTCTCGGGCATCGTCCAGGAGCTTTACGCCGACTTCAACGCCATCGTGAAGAAGGGCCAGGTCGTGGCCCGCCTCGACCCTTCGATTCTCGAGACGCAGGTCGAGACCGCGCGCGCGAACATGGCCAACGCGACGGCGAACCTCGAACGGCAGCGCGTCACGGTGAATGACGCCCAGGCCAAGCTGACACGCGCCAGGGAACTGAGCGCGCGTCAATTGATCAACAAGGTCGACCTGGAGAACGCCGAGGTCACGGTCAAACAGGCCGAAGCGCAGCTGAAGTCCACGCAATCATCGATCGTGCAGGCGGAGGCCGCGGTCAACAAGGCCAAGGTCGATCTCGATCACACCGTCATCACCGCCCCGATTGACGGCATCGTCATCAAGCGCAGCGTCGACAAGGGGCAGACGGTCGCGGCGAGCATGTCCGCGCCCGAGTTGTTCATCATCGCCGCCGACCTCACCCAGATGCAGGTCAACGCGAGCATCGACGAGTCGGACGTCGGCCGCATGCGGCCCGGGCAGGCGGTCACCTTCCGTGTCGACGCGTATCCGACCGAAACATTTCACGGCTCCGTCAACCAGGTGCGACTCAATCCGGTCACGGTCCAGAACGTCGTGACCTACGCCACCGTCATCGACGTGCCGAACCCCGACCTGAAGTTGAAACCGGGTATGACGGCCAACGTCACCATCGAGGTTGCACGACGCGACAACGCGTTGCGCGTGCCCAACGCGGCGATCCGCTTCCGGCCCACCAAGGACATCTTCGAGGCGCTGAACCAGCCTGTCCCGCCAGAGCTCGAACGCGGATTTGGCGGACGCGGCAATCGCGGCGGCCAGGGCGGCCCGAATACGCAGGCCGGCGGTCCGGCGCCGAGTCAGCCCGGTGCGCCCGCGGCGGCGCCCGCTCCGGTCACGGCTACGACCGGTCAGGTAGTCGCGAGGGCGCCGCAGATTGAGGGCACGTCTCCCGTGCGCTCCACCGGAGGCGGCTCCGCAGTCGGCTCGGACCGCAATGGCGGTCAGGGTGCTGCTCAAGGTGGACGCAATCGCCAGCAGGCTGATGCCGGCGGACCGAGCGGCGGCCGAAACACCGGGGGCGGTGGTCAGGACGGCGGGCGCAATGCCGATGGCGGAGGCGGAGGCGGTCAGGGTGGTCGCGGCGGCGGCTTCGCCAGCATGACTCCCGAGGAGCGCCAAAAGCGGATGGAAGAGCGGATGGCGTCGATGTCGCCGGAAGAGCGCGCGGCGTTCCAGGAGCGCATGAAGCAGCGGCAGGCGCAGGGCGGCGGTAACTTCGACGGCGGACGCGGCCAGGGCGCAGGCAACCTCGCAGCGAACCCACCCCGAAACCACGCCCAACCCGCCGCGCCCCGCGACCACCACGCAGAGAAC
>JANPCT010000266.1:0-2084 GCA_031431095.1 Acidobacteriota bacterium
CGCTTCATGCCGTAGCTGAGGACGCTGGAGGATCCTGCGGTAAGCAGGTTTTCTTTCGGGTCCTTCTCCATGATGCTGGGAATGTCGACGTCGATCACGGTCGCCCCCGCACGCTTGAGGGCAGCGATGGCATCGTCCATCACTGTGGTCTGCGCCGGGTTGAGGCCGCCGCGCGCGCGCTCGGTGCCTGGAATCGTGAAGGGATCGTAGTAATTCTTGCGCGGGACGCCGATACGCGCGCCCTTGAGACCGTCCGTCGTGAGCAGCCGGGCGTAGTCGTTGCCCGGCGGCGGCGCGCACGCCTTCGTGGCCTCGTCGTTCGCATCCGGCGAGCGGCCCTCGAGAGCGCCCAGCATGATCGCGACGTCCATGACGTACTTCGCCATCGGACCGGGCGTGTCCTGGTCGGCGGTGATCGGGATCACCCCGTAGCGGCTGATCCGGCCGACGGTTGGCTTCACTGCGGCGAGCATGTTCTGGTTCGAGGGGCTGAGAATCGAACCCGACGTTTCCGTCCCGACATTGCCGGCCCAGAAATTCGCCGCGGTACCGATACCCGAGCTGGACCCGCCGGTCTGCAGCGCCGGGCGGCCGTCGGCCGTCGTGCGCGGATCGCGTCGTGGATCGTACGGATTGAACCCGTAACCATGCACGGCGTTGTAGTTGGTCGGCATGGCGTTGGCGATGTAGTTGGCCAGCTCCGTCATGCCGGTCTTGGCGATGATGATCGCGCCGGCGTCGCGCAGGTTTTTCGTCAGCGTTGCTTCGTAAGGCGGCCGCATGCCCTCGAATGCCAGCGCGCCGCCGCTCGTCGGCATGCTGGTCGTGTGAATGTTGTCCTTGAGGGCAATCGGGATGCCGTGCAGCGGGCCGCGGACGCGGCCTTGCGCACGCTCGCGGTCGAGCGCGTCGGCCTCTTCCAGCGCCTTCGGATTGACCGTGATGGCCGCGTGGAGCTTGTCTTCGAACATCCCGATGCGGGTCAAATACTGCTGCACGATCGCCCGCGACGTGATGCGGCCCGATGTCATCGCCGCCTGCATGTCGGCAATGCTCGCCTCGAACACATCGAACGATGCCGCCTTCAGCAGAGTCTTCGCGCTGGAGGCGGATGCCCGGCCGGCCGGCGCCGGCGACTGGCCCATGGCGACCAACAACGTGAGCAGGCCGAGTGTGTACTTCATCGTGAATCAGACCTCGTGGCGGTGGATGAACCAGGTGATGGTGCGAACGAGCGCACCCATGGATTTTTCGAGATGCGCGGCGTGATCGGCGCCCGGCAGGATGACCCAGGCGCGGTCGGGAGTTGCGAAGCGCGTGAACAGCTTCGTTTCGATCGCCAGCGGCGCCTGCGGATCGCGATCCCCATGCACCAGCAGCACCGGCGCCTGCAGCTGCGCCGGCTTGAAGCTGTTGAACTGATGCTCGTCGCGCCAGTCGACATACACGGGATCGGCGCGGAGCGCCTGACGCACGAACGCCGTCAGGGTTGATCCGGTGTAGGCGTCCTTCGTCTGGAAATCGGACGCCGCGGCGTCGGCGCCGTTGCGCCCGCGCGGCGGATGCGCAGGCGCGGCTGTCACCGCAGCTTGCGCATCGGGATCGAATCCGAATCCCAGCAGCACCACTCCGGCCAGTGTCTCGGGGCGCTGCTGTGCCGCCATCGCGGCGATCATCGCGCCGCGCGACAACCCGAACAGGTAGACAGGCAATCGGCGCTGCAAGCGCTGTTGCACCCAGCTGACGACGCCCTGCACGTCCGCCACGGCCCGATCGGGAGTCAGCCAGCCGGAGGCATCGCGCGGCGTCCCCCCATAGCCGCGCAGATCCACCGCGAAAACATCGAGTCCGGCGTCGGCGAGCGCGTCCATGAACGAACGCCGTTCCCCCGGAACCTGCAGATCGAAATTCGGCAGGCTGCTCCACGTCCGCCCATGGATCAGGACGATGGCGGCACGCGGCTGCGCCGGCTTCTTTTCCCAGACCGCGAGGTGATGGCCATCGACGACGACGTCGTGTTTCAGCGGCGGCCGGGCAGCCGGCTGCACCACGGACAACGCCGACGCCATCATGAGAGCCGCTCC
>JANPCT010000267.1:0-10425 GCA_031431095.1 Acidobacteriota bacterium
CGACGCGGGCGGCTGGGCAGCCGATGTGGTCTATAGCTGTACCCAGAAGGGGCTTGGCGCGCCCTCCGGCCTGGCGCCGATCAGTTTCTCGAAGCGGGCGCGAGAATACCGGTCCGCGACTGGTGCGTCGACGGCCGGCGGGTCGGCCGCCGCAAGTGGCGCTCACGAGCCGCGGTCGTTCTACTTCGACCTGCCGCTCCTGGAGGACTACTGGCTCCAGCGCAAATATCACCACACCATCTCGGCGCCTCTGATCTACGCATTGCGCGAGGCGCTCGAGGCGGTGCAGGAAGAAGGACTCGAGTCGCGGTGTGAGCGGCATCGCGTGAACCATCTCGCGTTGGTCGAGGCGCTCGGGGAAATCGGGTTGTCGCTGCTACCCCCACCCGCCGAGCGATTGTGGTCGCTGAACGCCGTGTCGGTGCCACAGGGCGTGGATGAAGCAAGGCTGCGCAAGCGGCTGCTCGAGGAGTACAGCATCGAGATCGGCGCCGGGCTCGGCCCGCTGGCGGGGCGGATCTGGCGCGTCGGGCTCATGGGGTCGGGATCCACTGGCGAGAACATCACCCGTCTCACCGCGGCGTTGACGACACTCCTGAAAACATGACGACGCGCCGGATGGTGGCCGCGATCGGGCGCGGCGTTGCCGCGCTCCTCGGTCTCGGGTTCGTGAGCGCGGCCTACGTCTACCTCACGCTTCCGGACGTGCGGCCGCTGCGCACGGAAAATCCGGCGTCCACCGCGTTCATGGATCTGCGGGCCCGCGAGGCGCACGGCAAGGGGCTGCCTGAAACGAGGGAATGGCGGTGGGTGCCGTACGCGCGGATCTCGGCCAACCTGAAGAAAGCCGTGATCGCCACCGAGGACGGCGCCTTCTGGCAGCACGAAGGCATCGATTACGAGCAGCTCCGCGAGTCCATCGAGACCAATTGGGAGCTTGGCGAGTTCAAGCGCGGGGCGAGCACCATCACCCAGCAGCTCGCCAAGAACCTCTACCTGTCGCCGTCGAAGAACCCCATTCGCAAGCTGAAGGAGCTCCTGATCACCCGGCGTCTCGAGGTCGAACTGTCCAAGCAGCGGATTCTCGAAATCTACCTGAACGCGATCGAGTGGGGTGATGGCGTGTGGGGCGCGGAGGCGGCCGCCCGGCGCTATTTCAGAAAGTCCGCCGCGGAGCTGACCGCCACGGAATCGGCGTTGCTCGCCGCCGCGATTGCGAATCCCCACATCCTGGATCCCGGGCATCCCAGCGCCCGGCTGCGCCGCCGCCAGCAGATGATCATGCGGCGCATGGGTGCCGTCACCCCTCCACCCGTCCTCGCCGAGCCGCCGGTGACGACTCCCGCCCTTCCCGAGACGCCAGGACTGATTCCGTTACCGAATCTGCCCCTTCCCGGAGCGCCGGTCGCCCCTCCCACCGGAAGCGGCACCGGGAGAGGACCCGGTCAATAAGTGGCTCTGCCTGTTGACCTTGACACCAGGCACCCCTGTCCGTATATTCGGTCCTTCACTGTTCCCTAGCGACTAGCGGCAGGCATGGCCTCGAGCGTGGGCGGAAGCCCCGTTCCGGCTGGATGTGTGTCGGTATGATCAATTACACGGAGCGCATCGCGCTCTTGATGCAGGACGTCATCGCCCGCACGCCCGCGCTCGGGTTCATCGATTTGCGCGAAGTGCTCGTCTTCGCACGTTTCGGCCGCCCCGACGCCGAGGGGGCCTTTGCCACCTGCCATTGCCTGACCCTGCCGGAAACAGAGCCGGGCTACTACTTCTGGAAGGACCGGGCCACCGGCGAGCTGACGCGACGCTCGGAGTGGTTCGTGACGAAGACTCCTGAGGTCCGTGTCGGCAGGACACGCATCAAATATCTCATCTCCTTCGTGCTGCCGCGCTTCTGCGAGCAGACCCTGGAACGTTCCTGGAAAGCAGACCTGTACGACGACGTCGAGCCATGGATCGCCAAGCTCGACACGATCATTCACGAGCTTTACCACATCGATCCGCAGGCCACAGGGCTGCGTCAGTTCGCTCACGCCGACGCCACGCGGGCCATGCGCACGCATGCCCCCGAGTTCTATGAAGATGTGGCGAAGATGACACGCGCCTACCTGGCGACGAGTCCGGACCCGGATCTGCTCGAGTTCCTGCGTTGGGACTTCGCGACCCTGCATTCGCGGTTCGGCGGAGTCACCGCCACGACCTTCAGGAATTTCCCGTCCTTCCCGCAACGCTACATGGAACCGTGCACCGCGTTGCCGGTGGAGTCGCGTTCGGGAGTAAAAGTCGAGCCTCTCAAGCGGGCCTTTCAGCCGGCGCTGTATACCGAGACCGACCTGCACGTCCGGCAATTCACGGACGGCTCGGCGCGCCGGCTCGGTATGACGGCGTAGCCATCCCCAAGCCCAAAGCCTTTTCAGACGACTCGGCGCGCCCCGACGAAGCGCGTCACCCAGTACGGAGCGCTCATGCGCTCCACCCGCACTTCCCCCGTACTGCTCGGGGCGTGCACGAACTCGTCTCCGCCAATCGCAATCCCCACGTGTGAAGCACCGGGACTGAGGGTCGTGAAGAACACCAGGTCGCCTGGCTCGAACTGCGAGCCATGGACCTCGCGACCGACGCGAAAGAGTTCGGTGACCGTCCGGGGCATGGCCAGGCCGTTCTGCTCGTAGACATACTGCACCAGGCCGCTGCAGTCGAAGCCCGTGGGGTCGGCGCCGCCATTGCGGTAGCGTATGCCGCGTAACGCCAGCGCGGTGCCCGCGACGTTGTATCCCACGGCGGGTCCGGACGCCACCTGACCGGAGCCGACTCTTGGAACCACGGGTGAGGCCGTTGCCGCCGTGGCCGGTGTCGGGAAGGGTCTTGGGGTCGCGCCGGTCGACGCGCATGCCGCCGAGCCGGCGGCAACGCAGACGAACACGGCCGTAAATAGGCGGCGCATCGGGACATATCGATTATCGGCCAGCGCGCCTGCGGCCGCCAGCCCTTTGACACCCCCCCATCCCATCAGGCAAAATGGCACAGGCTTTATGGAGCAGACGCTCCTTCTCAACGCCACGTACGAGCCGCTCAAGGTCGTCCATTGGCAGAAAGCGATCACGCTTTGGTGCCAGGGGAAGGTCGAAGTCATCTCTGTGTACGACCGGGAAGTCCGGTCGGTCTCGTTCAGCTTCAAGCTTCCTTCGGTCATCCGGCTGCTTCGCTACATCAAGATCAAGCGGCAGATCGACTACGTGCCGTTTTCCCGCGCGAACATCTACGCGCGCGACGAGCACACGTGCCAATACTGCGCGGAGCTGCTTCCCAGCGGCGAACTGACCTTCGATCATGTGGTGCCGGTCGCCCAGGGCGGCCGCAAGGACTGGGAGAACATCGTCACCTGCTGCATCCCCTGCAACCGCCGCAAGGGCGGCCGCACGCCGGAACAGGCCGGCATGCACCTCGTTCGTGTGCCCAGGCGACCCGACAAAGCCCCCGCCATTCGAATCACCATCGGGCTCCGCAACGCCCCAGATTCGTGGCGCGACTACTTCTACTGGAACGTCGAGCTCGACGACGGAAGCTGACGGCACACATATGGGTCGGGTAACCTCGGTCCGGCCGCTCTGGGGGATCGAGGGGGGGCGTGTCACGCTCGAGGGTGACGGCTTTCCCGTCGATCCGCTCACGCCGCACGTTCGCGTCGGCGTCCAACCCGCGCGTCTGGCCGCCGCGTCGCGCACGTCCGTTGCCGTCGTCATTCCCGAAGGTCTCGAGGGGGGGACGACGGCGATCCGCATCGACGAACTGCCGGGAGAAACGGCTTTTCTCGAGATCGGCACGCCGCTCGTCACGGGCGTGCACCATGTCGACAGTCCGGCTTACGACCGGCACGGCAACCTCTACGTCACCTTCAGCGGCTCGCGCGGCCAGCAGGCTCCCGTCTCCATCTTCATCGTCCGTCAGGACGGCACGCGCGAACCTTTCGTCAGCGACGTGCCAAACCCGACCTCCCTGGCGTTCGACCGCGATGGCCGGTTGTACGTATCCAGTCGCTTCGACGGGAGCGTCCACCGGGTCGAGGCAGATGGCCGGGCGTCGCTGTACGCCAGCGACCTTGGTGTCGCGTGCGGCCTTGCCTTCGGCCCGGACGGTGCGCTGTTCGTCGGCGATCGCTCCGGCTCGGTGCTGCGCGTGGGAGCGAATGGCCGCGCCGAGGTCTTCGCGACCCTGCCCTCGAGCGTGGCCGCGTTCCACCTGGCGTTCGGACCTGACGCACACCTCTATGTCGCCGCGCCCACGCTCGGCACGCACGACGCCATCTATCGTATTTCTCCCGCGGGTGAAGCCGTCGCATGGGGGGCGGGCTTCGGCCGTCCGCAGGGGCTCGCGTTCGACGCCGCCGGCCACCTCTATGTCGTCGACGCACTCGCCGGTTCGAGCGGGCTGTATCGCGTGCGCCTGGACGCGCCAGACGCGCCTGAGCTGCTGCTGTCTGGTGGCCCGCTGATCGGCCTGGCGTTCGATCCTCATGGCGGGATTGCGCTCGCCACCAGCGAAACCGTCTACCGGCTCGGCGTGCCGCTTCGCGGGCTGCTGCCACTGCTGTGAACAACGGGCTCTGGCTGGCGGCGGCACTCTGCCTCGGTATCAGTCTCACGCCGTGGGGGCCCCTCATCCTGTACCCGTTCACCCTCTTCACGACCTGGGTGCACGAGTGCGGACACGCGCTGATGGCGGTGGTACTCGGTGGCAGCGTCGCCGCGATCACCATCCAGCCGGACACCAGTGGCTTGACGCAGAGCCTGATCCCCTCGGGACGCATCACGCAGGGACTGGTCGCGTCGGCCGGCTATCTCGGCGCCAGCGTGGTTGGATGCCTGCTCATGGCGGCCACCCGGGTCGAGCGCCGCGCGCGACCGATCCTGTGGGGGATTGGCGCGTTCATGCTGCTCACGCTCGTGCTGTGGATGAGGAACCTGTTCGGCGCACTCGTTGTGCTGGGGTGGGGTGTTGCCCTGCTGGCGCTGGCGCGCAAGAGGAGCGGCCGCGCGCCCCGATTCGTCCTCAGCGTGCTTGCCATCCAGGTGGCCCTCAACGCGATCTTCGACATCCGCATCCTGTTCTTCGTCCGCGGGCGTTCCGACGCCGACGCGATGGCACGGCTGTTCATGGCGCCGGCGTGGTTCTGGGCCGCCGCATGGATGGCAATCAGCGTGGCGATGCTGGCGGCGACGCTGCGCGTCACACGATTGCCGCGGCTGGGACGACGATGACGGCCTGCGTGCGGTTCCATGTTGGTCCGGGTGTGACTGTGGCTTAGAATCCGTGGCGATGCATCAACTCTTCCGGCGCAAGCCGATTGGCGATCTGATTCCTGACGGCGGTGAGCACGGGCTCAAGCGCGTCATGGGGGCCGGCGACCTGATCATGCTCGCCATAGGCGCCGTGATTGGCGCGGGGATCTTTTCCTCGATCGGCACCGCTGCCGCGGGAGAGGTGCTGCCGAGCGGAGCGATCGTGCGCTACGGGGCGGGTCCGGCGCTGGTCGTGTCCTTCATCCTGCTCGGCATCGTGTGCGGGCTCGCCGGTCTCTGCTACGCGGAGCTGGCGTCGATGATTCCGCAGGCCGGCAGCGCCTACTCCTACTCCTACGCCACCCTTGGCGAGCTGGTTGCCTGGATCATCGGCTGGGACCTCATTCTCGAGTACGCGGTCGGCAACATCGCGGTGGCGATCGCGTGGAGCGGCTATTTCAATTCCCTGCTGTCGGGCGTGGGCATCTCGCTGCCCGACTGGCTCACCCATGGATACCGGACGGCGCTCCTCAGCGCCGATCCCGCGATCCACGCGCTGCTCCAGACGGCGCCGCGGATTGGCGGCGTTCCGATCCTGATCAATGTGCCGGCCGCGCTGATCGTGCTGGCCATCACCTGGCTGCTCTACATCGGCGTCAAGGAAAGCATCCGCGCCAACAACATCATGGTCGTCGTCAAGCTGCTGGTGCTGACGCTGTTCGTCGTCCTCGGCGCCACGCACATCGACATGGCCAACTACACGCCGTTCGCGCCCAACGGGTGGCGTGGTATCCACCAGGGCGCGGCGATCGTGTTCTTCGCCTACATCGGCTTCGACGCCATCTCGACGGCTGCCGAAGAAACGAAGAATCCGCAACGCAACATGCCGATCGGGATCCTCGGGGGCCTCGCCATCTGCACCGTCATCTACGTCATCGTCGGAATTGTGGCGACGGGGCTGGTGCCGTACACGCAACTCCGCGCGGCCGACCCGCTGGCGCGCGCGCTCGAAGTGGCCGGACTGCCGATCGCCAGTTGGTTCGTCGCCTTCGGTGCGGTGGTCTCACTCAGTGCCGTTCTCCTTGTGTTCCAGTACGGCCAGCCGCGCATCTTCTTCTCGATGGCTCACGACGGCCTGCTCCCGGGGTGGGCATCGAAGATCCATCCCAAGTACCGCACGCCGCACATCACCACCGTTGCCACCGGACTTGCCGTCGCGTTCGGCAGCCTGTTCATGGACGAGAACGAGATCTACGACCTGACCAACATCGGGACGCTGAGCGCGTTCGCGATCGTCTCGATTGGCGTGCTGGTGCTGCGTTACGTCGATCCGGATCGGCCGCGGCCTTTCCGGGTGCCTTTCGTGTGGCCGGTGGCGATCAGCGGCGCCGCCGCATGTCTGTACGTGATGAAGGGGCTGCCGACGCACGCGTGGGAGCGGTTCGGCATCTGGCTGGCGGTCGGGCTGGTGTTGTACTTTGCCTACGGCTACAAGCACAGCCGGCTCGGGCGCTCCATCACGACGCCGAGCAGCTGACGGGCTTCCAGCCCTGCCGCAGCCGCGGTTAGGCCTCCGCCCGCCGCGAGCCGCGTAGTACAATCACTGTTTGAGCTTCGCGAAAAATTCCAGGCAGTAATGGCACACGACTGGGTGTCCGTGCGCGGCGCGCGCGTGCACAACCTCAAAAACATCGACGTCGATTTACCTCGCGACAAGCTGGTCGTCATCACCGGGTTGTCGGGTTCCGGGAAGTCTTCGCTCGCCTTCGACACGATCTATGCGGAAGGGCAGCGCCGCTATGTCGAGTCGCTGTCGTCGTACGCGCGGCAGTTCCTCGAACAGATGGAAAAGCCCGACGTCGATCTGATCGACGGGCTGTCGCCGGCGATTGCCATCGAGCAGAAGACCACCGGCTCGAACCCGCGGTCCACCGTCGGTACCGTCACCGAGATCTACGACTACCTGCGGCTGCTCTTCGCGAACATCGGCATCCCGCATTGCCACCTGTGCGGCCGTGAGATCTCTTCGCAGTCGCTCGAGCGCATCATCGACATGGTGATGCTGTCGCCGAACGAGGAGCGCATCAACGTGATGGCCCCGGTGGTGCGCGGCCGCAAGGGGGAGTTCAAGAAGGAGCTTGCCGCACTGCGCGCGCGCGGCTTCACCAAGGTCCGCATCGACGGCACGCTGCACTCGCTGGACGACGAGATCAAGCTGGATCGCCGCCGCAACCACACCATCGACGTCGTCGTCGACCGGCTGATCCTCAAGGCGGGCGTCGAGCGGCGGCTGACCGAGTCGGTCGAAGTCGCATTGAATCTCGCCGACGACATCGTGGTGATCAACACGCTGGACGGCGGCGACCGGCTCTTCTCACGGCGGCTGGCGTGCACCTATTGCGGGGTCAGCATGCCGGAGATGACGCCGCGCGCCTTCTCGTTCAACTCGCCGCATGGCGCCTGCCAGGAATGCCAGGGTCTCGGAGCGGTGTACGATTTCGATCCGGCGCGTCTCGTGCCTGACGAGAACCTGTCGCTGCAGGACGGCGCGATTGCGCCCTGGGCGCGCGGCGACAAGAAGCTCGTGAAGGAGGCGCTGAGCTCGCTCGGCGGGTTCTTCGGCATCGATCTCGCTATTCCCTTCCGGCGGCTGCCGAGGAAGCTGCGCGACCTGCTGTTCTTTGGCGCGAAGAAGGAGGGCGGCGAGAGTGCCGCTCGCGCGTCGAAGACCAGGCCGTCGGCGAAGGTCAAGATGGAGCGCGACCCGTTCGGCGCCGGGTTCGAGGGGCTGGTGCCCAACTTGAGGCGACGCTACGAAGAGGGCAGCTGGGTCGAACAGGAGAGCCTGGAACCCTATCGTGCGCTGCGACCGTGTCCGTCGTGTCAGGGAGACAGGCTGAAGCCGCAGAGCCGGGCCGTCCGGGTCAAGGGCAGGACGCTCACCGAATATGTGACGCTGCCGATCTCGGAAACGGCGAAGGTGTTCGACGCGCTGGAGCTCACCGACCGCGAGAACCTCATTGCGAGCCGCATCCTCCGGGAGATCCGCGACCGCCTGCGCTTCCTGAACGACGTCGGCGTCGGTTACTTGATGCTCGGGCGCAGTGCGGCGACGCTCTCGGGCGGCGAAGGGCAGCGCATCCGCCTTGCCACGCAAATCGGGTCCAACCTGACGGGCGTGCTCTATGTGCTCGACGAGCCGTCGATCGGCCTGCACCAGCGTGACAATCGCGCGCTCCTGTCGACGCTGGCCCGGCTCCGCGATCTCGGCAACACCGTGGTGGTCGTGGAGCACGACGAAGAAACCATCCGCTGCGCGGACTACGTCATCGATCTCGGCCCGGGAGCGGGGGAGCACGGCGGCCAGTTGATCTTCCAGGGCACACCGGCGGACCTGCTCACGGACGCGAACGGGTCGCTGACGGGCGCGTACCTGCGCGGCGAGCTGTCGATCGAAACGCCCAAGCAGCGGCGGCCGGCGACGAGAGGATCGATCGTCATCAAAGGTGCGCGCGAGCACAACCTCAAGGACATCGACGTGGCGATCCCGCTTGGCGTGCTGATCACCGTGACCGGCGTGAGCGGTTCGGGCAAGTCAACGCTGGTGAACGACATTCTGTATCGCTCGCTGGCGCGCGAGCTGTATCGCGCGGCGGACGAGCCCGGCGCCCACAGCGCCATCGAAGGGATCGATCAGATCGACAAGGTCATCCAGATCGATCAGTCGCCCATCGGCCGCACGCCGCGATCGAACCCCGCGACCTACACGGGGCTGTTCACGTTCATCCGTGAGCTGTTCGCGATGCTGCCGGATGCCAAGGCGCGCGGCTTCCGCCCGGGCCGGTTCTCGTTCAACGTCAAGGGCGGCCGCTGCGAAAGCTGCCAGGGCGACGGCGTCATCGCCATCGAAATGCATTTCCTGCCCAACGTCTACGTCACGTGCGAGCAGTGCAAGGGCAGGCGCTACAACCGCGAGACCCTGGAAATCAGGTACCGCGGCAAGTCGGTCGCCGACGTGCTCGACCTGACGGTCGACCAGGCGCTGCCGCTCCTCGAAAACTTTCCGCCGATTGCCAACAAGCTCCGCACGCTGCAGGACGTCGGGTTGGGCTATCTCGGACTCGGACAGTCCGCGACCACGTTGAGCGGCGGAGAGGCACAGCGTGTGAAGCTCGCCAAGGAGCTGTCGCGCCGGGGCACCGGCCGCACCCTCTACATCCTCGACGAACCGACGACCGGTCTGCACTTCGCCGACACCCACAAGCTGCTCGACGTCCTCAACAAGCTGGTGGACCAGGGAAACACCGTTGTGATCATCGAGCACAACCTGGATGTCATCAAATCGGCGGATCACGTGATCGACCTCGGGCCGGAGGGGGGCTCGGCCGGCGGCCACGTCATCGCACAGGGCACTCCTGAAATCGTCTCGCGCAGCCGAGAATCCTTTACGGGACGTTTTCTGGCGGAGATCCTGGGGTCGCCACATGCTGCAGCCTGAAACAGCCGGAATCATGACTTTCGAGCGTGGCAGAATAGCCACACTTTTGGTGCTTTCCCCTGTGGCTCCGTGGCCACAGCGATGGAGCTCCAGCCGTCGCTCATGCCTCGGTCAGCGCATACAAGTGCATCCACAACAACAGTTTACAGAGGACCAAGACGCTGAATTTGGAGTGGCAGACCGTTTGCTGAGCTCAGAGTGGCTCTCCCAGCCATAAAAGAGGTCATGAATTCGCAGCGAACTCTCCGTCGTCCCGTGTCCTGCACCGGAATTGGACTTCATTCCGGCAACAAGGTGACCCTGTCGCTCAAGCCCGCGCCGGCTGATTACGGCATCCGCTTCCAGCGGTCGGACCTGGGCGGCCTCGAAATTCCGGCCACCGTGACCCATCTCGGCGGCATTCAGCTCGCCACCGGCCTGACCCGCGAGGCGGTCTCGGTGGAGACAATCGAGCATCTGCTCGCGGCCCTGACGGCGCTCGGCATCGACAATGTCATTGTCGAACTGAACACCCCCGAGGTCCCGATCATGGACGGCAGCGCGGCGCCGTTCGTCTATCTGATCCTGAACGAGGCCGGCGTCAAGCGCCTGCCGGTTCCGAAGAAGTTCCTCAAGGTGTTGCGCCCGATCTCGCTGAGCCAGGGCGAC
>JANPCT010000268.1:0-1846 GCA_031431095.1 Acidobacteriota bacterium
ACCACGCGGAACAAGAGACGAGATGCCGACCTCTCACGCGATTCACGCGTGAGAGTTAGCAACGAAGCGTCGAGCGCCGGCAGGCGCACCGCCGACGTGCCAGATGGCAGCGGCGCTGCGATACGGAGAATGCTCCTCGCAGACGAATCCCAAACGAAGGGGGGGATAAGCACAATGGCAAAGAAAGCAGCGAAGGGCGGAAAGAAAAAGGGCGGCAAGAAGCGGTAACTGCCGCGTCCCGCCAAAAACGGGGGCGTCGGTCGCCCCCGTTTTTGCTTGTACGAAACTTCTCAGCGGCGAGCGCTCGGTTCCCGCCGATGACGCGCTGCCCTGGAGACCGGCGCGCGGACCGCGCTACTTCAGTTCTTTCCCATCCCAGATCCTCACTCGCTGGATCACGTCGAGTTGCTGAATCCGATCGACAATCTCCATCCCGCTCACGACATGTCCGAACACGGTGTATTTCGCGTCGAGGTGCGGCTGCGGCGAGTGGGTGATGAAGAACTGGCTGCCGCCGGTGTCCGGACCTGACAGCGCCATTCCGACGGTCCCGCGCACGTAGGGCCGCTCGTTCAGCTCGTCGCGAATCGAATAGCCCGGACCGCCGGACCCGTCGCCGCGCGGATCGCCGGTCTGGATCACGAAGTTCGGCACGACCCGGTGAACCTGCAGCCCGTTGAAATACCCCTTGCGCGCAAGCGTGATGAAGTTCCGCGTCGTCTGCGGCGCGTCCAGCACCGACAGTTCGATCTCGATCGTGCCCTTGGCCGTCTCGAGAAACGCGTGCGGCGAGACACGGGGCTCCACGAGATCGGAGGAATCGTACGTCGTCGAGGCGGGCGCGGGCCGGATGGCCTCCGTGGCTTCGATCGAGGGGTCCAGCCGCTTGAGCAGCGCCGCCGCTTTCAGCCGCAGTGCCCAGTCCCACGCCGTCAGCGCCGTCTTCAGCGTGTCGACGGCCTCGGGGGCGCCGTACGCCGCCAGCGCGGTCAGCACTGCATCGCGCACGTCGCTGCTCGAATCGGACTCGGCGGCGCGATAGGCGTCGCGCAACGCCGCCGCACCCCTCGCCGGTCTCAGTTCCCCCAACGCCGTCGCGGCCGCGGCGCGAATGCCCGTATCGGCGCTCGTCAACTGCGTGATCAGCAGTGCGTCCAGGCCCGCAGCCTTGCGCTGGGTCAAGCCGGCAATTACCGACGGCAACACGCGCTTGTCCTGATCGTCGAGCATCGCGCGCAGCCGGTCCGTCGCGGGCTCGTCCGGAATGGCCGCGAGGACGTCAGCGACGGCGTCGCGCACCGACCAGTGCTCATCCGGCTCGAGGCCGGAGAGCAGCACCAGGAACCCGTCAGGATCGATCGCGCCTGCCGCCCTTACCGCCGCTGCTCGCAACGCCGGCCACTCATCGGTCAGCAGTGCCTGCACGTAGGGGAGCGCCGCCGCGCTCTTGAGCGCGGCAAGTGCGGAAAGCGCTTCGAGCCGCACGTTCGCGTCAGCACGGGGGTTGGTCAGGATGGCCAGTAACGCTTCAACGGACTCGGCCGCACCAACCTGCCCGAGCGCGCGGACGATGGAAGCGGTTACAAGTGGGTCGGCGGCAGCCGGCTCGAGCATCGAGCGCAGCAGCGGCGCCGACGAGGCGTCTTTCAGCGCGCCGAGCCCTCGTGCCGCAAACGCGCGGGTGTAACGCCCTGGCGTGCGCGCAAGCTGTTGCAGGAGCGGAAGCGCCCGACGATCGCCGGCGCGCTGAAAGGCGTAAGCAACCGGCCACCAGCCGGGCACGCGGCCGGAAGGATCCTGCACCGCCGTGGCAAGCGGTTCATATCCTTTCTGCCGCACGAGCGCG
>JANPCT010000269.1:0-3666 GCA_031431095.1 Acidobacteriota bacterium
GTCCTCGACGCCGATGGTGTCGATGCCGAGCAGCTCCTGCCACACCGCGCAGACCTTCTTCTCCGCGTCGGTGCGCGGCGCGACGAAGGGGTTCGGCAGCGCGGGCCTGGGATGGCCCTGCGGCTTGGCCGCCGCAGCGGCCGGCTGTGCGCCCTCGGCGCGTTGGTCTCGGGCCGGCACCTGCCCCGCCGACATCTGCCGATCGTCGGGCAGCAGCACCGCCGCCGCGAGGACGCTCAGGTCGTTGGGCGAGATCGCCACCTGCGGCTCGGTCGACAGCGCGAGGATGCGGCGGAACGCGTCGACGCCTTCGCGATTGCTGATGCCGCTCGACATCATCGCGCCCTTCAGCGCGTCGCGCAGATCTTCGGGAACGTTGGTGTCCACCGCCATGCCGACTTCGCGCCAGGCGTTCCAGTTCACCGCAACGGTGAAGGTGCCGGTTTCGGCCGCGAACTGCCGCGCGAAGGCGTCCAGGCAGGCGTTGGCAGCGGTGTAATCCACCTGGCCGACCCCGCCGATCAGCGACGCCATTGACGAGCACAACACCATGAAGTCGAGCGGCTGATCCTTGAACAGCCGCGCCAGAATGCGCGTCCCGTTCACCTTCGGCGCGAGAACGGCGCCCGCGACCTCCGGCTTTTTCAGCTGGATCACGCCGCCGCCGGCCACGCCGGCGGAATGAATCACACCATCGATGCGGCCGAAGCGCGCGATCGCGTCCGCGACGACGGCGCGCATGCGCGGCTCGTCGGTGACGTCGGCGGTCCCGGTTAGGACCTCTGCGCCGAGCGCTTCCAGCCTCTGCACGGCCTCGATTCGCTTGCGCGTCCCCTCGTCGCCGCCCGCGAGCACGGCGTCCCAGGTCTCGCGCGGCGGCAGCGGCCGGCGGCCGGTCAGCACCAGGCGCGCCTTGCAGGATTCCGCCAGGTACTCCGCCAGCACCAGTCCGATGCCGCCGAACCCGCCGGTGATCAGGTAGGTGCCCTTGTCACGAAGCCGGGTCGGCACGCCCGCCGGCACCTCCTCGAACCGCAGGGCTTCGCAGGTCTGCGTCCAGCGGCGGCCGTTGCGGTAGGCGACGAAGTTCTCGCGCGCGCGGCAGCGGATCTCGGCCACGACGGCATCGAGCGACGCGTCCGAGCCGCCGATCGCCAGGTCGATGTGGACACAGGAGATGTTGGCGAACTCCTGCGGAATTACCTTGCACGGGCCGACGACCGTGGCCCGCTCGGCCACGAGCGGCTCGCCCCCGACCACTTCGTGAACGCCGTCGGTCACGACGGCGAGCCGCAGCGGCACCCCCGCGGCGGCCGACCCGAGCGCCTGGGCCAGGGCGACGAGGCTGAAGAAGCCGAGCGACTGCATCCGCGCGATGGCCGCGTCGTCGGGCGACTGATCCGCCTGCCCGGTGAGACCCCACGCATGGACGAGCGTCGCCGGCGGCGCCCCGGTGGCGCCGATCGACGCGAGCAGCGCGTTGAAGTCGTCGCGCGCATCCGGCCGGACGGTCCAGAGATCGTCCGCCAGTTTCTCGAAGCGCTCGCCGGCGCGCACGCGCAGCAGCGATCCGAACGCCTTGCCGAGAGCGGCGGTGAGGCGAGTGCCGGCGGCCGACGCGCCTTCGAAGAGGATGCAGGCGCTGGCCGGATCGACGGGCGCCGGCGCGGGCACCGGGGACCGCCGCCAGGTCACCGCGTGGAACCAGTCCGCAAAGTCGTCCTGCTGCATCGCCCCGACCCGCAGCATCGTCCGCTTCATCGAGAACGGCTCGGGATCGACCCAGAACCTCTGGCGCTCGAACGGGTAGGTCGGCAGGCCGACGCGGCGGCGCCGTTCGCCGGCGAAATAGGCCTTCCAGTCCACCGTCGCGCCGTTGACCCACAGGCGGCCCAGCGCACTGAGCACGGTGGTGACGTCGCTCGTCCGCTCCTGCGGGTGGCGCAGCGAGGAGACAATCTGATGCTGCCCCAACGCCTGCTGGCGGACCAGCCCGGATAGCGTGTTGCCCGGACCGACTTCGAGGAGCAGGTGATTGGCGTCGGCGAGGATCGTCGCCACGCCTTCGGAGAACGCGACGGGCCGGCGGATGTGGGTGGACCAGTACGCCGGGTCAGTCGCTTCGTCGTTCGTAATCCAGCTACCGGTCACGTTGGAGACGAACGGGATCGACGGCGCGTGACGGCGGACGGCGGCGACCTCCGCCTCGAAGCGGACGACGGCTTCGTCCATCATCGACGAATGGAACGCGTGCGAGGTGTGCAGGCGGCGGCAGTCGACGCCTTCCCGCGCGCGCGCCTCCACGAACGCGTCCACGGCCGCGGCGGGGCCAGAGACCACGCAGAGCGACGGCGCGTTGACGGCTGCGAGCGAGACGCCGGGAACGAGCATCCGCGTGACTCGATCGGCAGGCAGCGGCACGGCGGCCATCGTTCCGGGGGACATCTCGCCCATGAATCGGCCGCGCATCGCCACCAGGCGGAGCGCATCCTCGAGCGAGAACACGCCGGCGACGCATGCGGCGACGAGTTCCCCGACGCTGTGGCCGATCATCGCGGCGGGCTTGATCCCCCACGACAACCAAAGCCGAGCCAGCGCGTATTCGACGGTGAACAGGGACGCCTGCGTGAAGGCCGTCTGCTTCAGTCGCTCGGTGGCGGCCGCCTCGTCGGCCGCCGGATAGAGCGACTCACGGATGTCGGCCCCCAGCGCGCCGAGCAGTCCCTCAGCGCAGCGATCCACCGCCTGACGGAATACCGGCTCCTCGCGATAGAGATCCGCGCCCATGCGGACGTACTGCGATCCCTGACCGGGGAACATGAACACCACGGCGCGTTCCTTGGCCTCGGCGTGCGCGGTGAAGACGCGGCGCGGATCGCGAAGCTGCAGCGCGTCGACTCCCTCGGCGGCGTCGCCGCAGAGCACCGCGCGCCGGTGGCCGAAGTGCCGCCGGCCGGTGGCGAGCGTGTAGGCCGCGTCGGCGACCTCCAGCGGCGCGCCCTGCAGCGCGGTCGCCAGCCGATCGGTGGCCTGATCGAGCGCTCCCTCGGTGCGCGCCGCCAGCACCAGCAGGTGTTGCGATCGCGACGGACCCGACGGCTCGGCCGCGGGCGCCTCCTCGACGATCACGTGGGCGTTGGTGCCGCCGAATCCGAAGCTGCTGACGCCAGCCCGGCGCGGCCCATCGGACGCCCACGGCGCCAGCCTGGTATTCACGAAGAACGGGCTGTTGTCGAACTCGATCTTGGGGTTCGGCGTTTCGTAGTTGATGGTCGGCGGGATGAGGCGGTGCTTCATCGCCATGATCGTCTTGATCAGGCTGCTCACGCCGGCCGCCGCGTCGAGGTGGCCGATGTTCGGCTTGACCGAGCCGATGGCGCAGAAATGATTCCGCTCGGTCGTCCGGCGGTAGGCCCGCGTCAGCGCGGCGATCTCGATCGGATCGCCGAGCTCGGTCCCCGTGCCGTGCGCCTCGACGTAGCCGACCGAGTCGGCGCTGACATTCGCAGCCGCGAGGGCATCGGTGACGACCTGAGCCTGGCCGGCGACGCCGGGTGCGGTAAACCCAACCTTCAAGGAGCCGTCGTTGTTGATTGCCGCGCCCTTGATGACGGCGTGGATCGTGTCACCGTCGGCAATCGCGTCGGCCAGCCGTTTCAGCAGGAC
>JANPCT010000270.1:0-2854 GCA_031431095.1 Acidobacteriota bacterium
GGGGAGGCGCTGCTCGCAAAGCAGAGCGATCCACGCTCGCCAATCATCCATTGGAACGTGGCGCGAACGCATTTCTTTCGAGCCGAGTACCAGTCAGCTCTTACGGCAATTGGGAGCGCGCTCCAGTTGGATCCGGGATTCCCCATGGCACACGTGCTCGCCGCACGGGTCTACGCCCGGACGCACCGGGTCTCGGAGGCTCAGGCCGCGCTGAAGCTGATACGCGATGACGACGTCAACTCAGAGTCTCTGGCCCTGAACGGGTACATCGCCGCGGTTCGAGGCGATGTGAAGGGCGCTCGCAGCATCGTGCAACGGCTCGAGGCCATGGCGTCGATTCAGTACGTGCCCAACTACCATCTCGCCAAGGTGTTTACCGCGCTTGGCGATTCCGACCAGGCGTTTGCGTATCTCGATCGCGCCGCGAAAGAGCACGAGGCGCAGCTTGTCTTCATTGGCATCGACCCGGAGCTCGGGCCCCTTCGTGGTGATCCGCGCTTCCGGCCTCTGGCGAAGCTTGTTGGTGTGGCGGGGGGCCGGTGATGACGGGATGCGCCGCGCCCGTTTCCGATCAAAGGTACGTGCCGTGAGCACGAGCGCGAACTGGTTGACGCCGACCAGGCTTTGGACGTCGGCTCCGGGCAGCCCGGCGGCCTCGGCGGTTCCTCTGCGGTCACGCAGGAACTCCCCACGCACGCACGGGTCGGTGTAGAGCCGGGCAAGGAACGATTCGAGCACCGCGCTCATTGGCTGCTCCGGGTCGTCGACTGCAGCGGCGCCACGGACCGACGTCCGGCCGCAAGCGCCGCCCTCGCACGCGCCAGCTCGTCGAGCAGGTGCTCGAACGGCGGGAAGTCGCCGTCCCGTTCCAGCACGATGGTGAGCGGCTGCGGCGCGAGTGCGCCGACCAGCGTGAGCAACTCGAATACGTCGGCTGGAACGTCGTGGCGGTGATCGTCCACGCGCAGCGTGAGCCCGCTTGCCGCGTCGGCGGCTTCCGTTCCTCCGGCGATGTGCACGGTAGTGATACGCCCCAGCGGCAGCGCGCGCACGAAGGCCTTCGCGTCGTAGTGCAGGTTCGCGGCGTTCGTGAGCACGTTGTGCAGATCCAGCAGCAGCGGCCCCTCCGACGCCCTGAGCACGTCGCAGAGCCATGTCTGCTCGTCGCAGGTACTGCCCGGGGGATCGAGGAGCGTTGCGACGTTCTCGAGCGCCGGTGCCGATCCGACGATTCTCCGAGCGCGCCGCAGGTTGCCGGTGAGTCCCTCGAGCACCGCGTCAGTGCGGGGCGGGGCTGCAAGGTGACAGAGCTCGATGCCGCCGGCACGGACGAACGCCAGGTGCTCGGACCAGTCTTCAGGCTGCACCTCTTCGACAAGCCGCGCCATCTCATCGAGGCGCCACTCCTCGACGGGTGACGCGGACGCGAGTCCGAGAGAGACGCCGTGGAGCGAGATCGGGATCTCCTTCGAAAGAATGCGCAGAAAATCGCGGTCCCCGCGCGTCGCGCGGAGCGCGACCTCAGGAATCACCTCCAGAGTGTCGACTCGTTCGCGCGCTCGCGCGATGTCAGGCGCCAGGGCCGGATGCCACGTCAGTCCGAAGCGATCACTGGTCAGCATTGTCGTTATTCTCCACAGCCTCCACAGCCTCCACAGCCCCCGCAGCCCCCGCCACATCCGCCGCCGCACCCGCTGCCGTCCTGACGGGGCTGCAGGGCGGCAACGTTGGTGGACAGCACATCGGGAAGCGCGGCGAGACCAAACACCGCGGCGACGATTGCGACATCGCCGGGAGGCGGATGCGGCATCGAACCCGCGCGATCGCGGACCGGCCCAAAGGTGTGCATCAAATACTTGAGCGCCCGCTCGCCAGCCGGCGTCCGGTGCCGGATGGTGAGGTGGTAAGCGATCACAGCGAACACTATGGCCTCGATGACCAGCAGTTGGACGTTCGAGTGTCCCCGCCACAGGGCGACCGTGATCTTCGCGGCTGCGAGTACGCCGAGCAACACGAGCGCCCCGATCAGCCGGCGCGACCGTGCGTCGCGCAGCACGCCACCGGGCACCAGGCCGGCATCCTCCAGCGGCGGGACGGCGTGCTCCTGGACAGTTAACGCGAGGATGCCGTCCGTGAAGAGCGAACGAGCGCTGGCTCCGATCCTGAAGTGATCGCGCACGGCGCCATCGACCAGCGAAGCGTCGGCCGGCAGCGGGTGATTTCCGTCGGCGCGCAGGGTATCGTGCGGCCCCAGGGCGAGAACATCCCGCTCCAGCAAGGTCATCGCGCTGATTCTGAGAGCCTCGGTCGCGCCCCCTCTCAGATAGGCAATCGTCAGCGGGTCCCTCGGCACAGCCCGGGTGGGCATCTGCGGCTCGGTCGTCAATCTCAGCAGGCTCAGGCCCCAGCAGATGACGGCGCCGTAAACGGCGTAAAAGACGAGGAAGACTGGTCCGGTGAAGTCGAGTGGATTCATGTGCCCCTCCGAGCGCCTTCACCGGTAAACGCGGGTACTGTCTCCAGAACCTGTCATTTGGCCGGCTTGCGCAGTGAGTGACACGATTCGCCGCCGCTTCACGCGTACAGGGGTGAAGCGGTAGCGGTAGATCGCGGCCGAAATAGTCCTTTTGCGCTTATGTTGATGAATCGAGGAGTTGACCGGGCTGGGCAGGATGACGTCGTCCTCGTCGTTCATGGCAGCGACCCCAGATATCAGGCCGGGACTTTCAGAGCTCACTGCGCGAAGGTCGAGGCGTGCCTCGGTATGCCCTGCTGGCGGTCCCGGGGGGCGTTCAAGCACTCACGCGCTACACCAGGCCGCCTCACGGACCAACCAGTTGCGGAAATCGTCCAG
>JANPCT010000271.1:0-2576 GCA_031431095.1 Acidobacteriota bacterium
CTTCACCGCGCCTGACGGCCGCCAACGTGGGCAGTCCGTGCCGCATGGCCGCGCTCAGGACGGAGTACCATTCGCTGGTGAGCGCTCCGGCCGTTGCGATCTCGGTACTCGATCGTTTCCTGCGCTACGTCCGGATCGACACGCGCGCCGACGACAGTTCGACGACGTGCCCGAGCACGCCGGGACAGCTGGTCTTGCAGCGGATGCTCGCCGGGGAGCTGCGCGATATCGGCCTGACGGACGTCAGCGTCGACGACAACGGATATTTGACGGCGACCGTTCCGGCCTCGGCCGCCGGCGACGTACCGGTCATCGGGTTCATCGCGCACGTGGACACGTCGCCGGAGATGCCGGCCGACGGCGTGAAACCACTGGTCCACCGCGAATGGGACGGCAGCGATATCGTGCTGCCTGACGATCCCACGGCTGTCCTGCGCGCGGGCGACCTTCCCGATCTCGCCGCGCAGATCGGGCACGATATCGTGACCGCGTCCGGAACAACGCTGCTGGGTGCGGACGACAAGGCAGGCGTCGCGGCCATTGTCGCCGCCGCTGGCTACCTGATCGCGCATCCCGGCATTCCGCACGGGCCCATCCGCATCTGTTTCACTCCAGACGAGGAGATCGGACGCGGTGCGGACCGCTTCGACGTCGTCCGCTTCGGCGCGGCGTTCGCCTACACGCTCGACGGCGGTGCGTGCGGCGAGCTCGAGTTCGAGAGCTTTTCTGCGGATGCGATGCGCGTCACCTTCATCGGCTTCAACACGCATCCGGGCTATGCCGAGGGGCGGATGGTGAACGCGATCAAGGCAGCCGCCCGCTTCGTCGATCGGCTGCCGCACGACACGCTGTCGCCCGAGACGACGTCGGGCTACGGAGGCTACGTTCACCCTTATCAGCTCGAGGCGTCCGTGGAACGCGCGAGTGTGCGCGTGCTCCTGCGCGATTTCGTCACCAGCCGGCTGCGCGTGCAGCAGCAACTGGTCGAGCGCATCGCCGGCGAGGTGGCCGCGGAGACCGGGACGCGCGTGGAGTTCGACGTGCAGGAGCAATACCGCAACATGCGGGAGGTCCTCGAGCAGTACCCTGCGGTTGTCGAACGCGCGCGCGCCGCGATTCTGCGCGCCGGGCTGACGCCGATCGAACGTCCTATCCGCGGCGGCACCGACGGCTCCCGCCTGTCATTCATGGGGCTGCCGACACCGAACGTCTTCGCCGGCGAGCACAACTTCCACTCGCGCCTCGAATGGACGTCTCGCCAGGTTCTCGAAGCCGCCGTGCGGGTCATCGTGGAGATCGCTCGCACGAGGTGAGGCGCCGTCGATCGCTTCGGGATCCTGCGATGCGCTACTGCTGCGGCGTTCCCACCCGGAAGGACACGAGTGATTTCGCCTGGTCGGCGCCGCGCGATGCTTCGATGGCAATCACGTATTCGCCGCGCGCGATTGAGCCTATCGGGAGATCGATCTCGTACCCGCGTCCAGGCACGTTCTTCAGGGGTAGCGTGGCCAGTTGGGCACCGCGCCGGCTGAGGAGGTTTGCCGTGATGGTGGCATCGGCGGCCGACGCGCCAACCACTGCGAAGCGGACGATGATCCGGTCCGTGCGCTCGAACTGGCGGCCGGCGAACGGTTGCGGATCCGGGGATCCCTGGATGGACCGCAATTCGATCGGCGTGCGCCCCCTGAACAGCGCCGGGGTTGCAATCGACAACGGCGCGCGGGCGAAGTCGGGTACGTCCAACGTGCCGTCAGCGCGGTCTCCGGCGGAGCCGTTGGTGTCGAGGAGGTGGCGGCGAAGGCGGAGCGGACCGGGGGCCGCATCGAAGATAATCCGGTTGCCGGTCACCGGGCCGTCGAAGTAGACATGGCCGTCTTCGCCGCTCGCGCGCAGGGACACGCCTGTCCCACCGGCGCCCTCTCGCGGCGTCCAGGCCGCCGTCACTAGCGGGGTGCCATTGGGGCCCGGCGCAGCCCCGACCCACAGGTCGCCCGCGACCGACATGTTCGGTGCGTCGACGATGGTGGACAGCGCTTTGGAAATCTCCAGCGGTGCCGCGTCTGCCGCAGCCTTGCTTCGCGCGGCATCCATTTCCATGGTGGAAGGTGCGTAGTAGCCGGTCCGGGCGCGGACTTCAACGTTAGGGCGCTTCACCTTCACGGCGATCTTGTGGAACTTGCCGTCACCGGGGTTCTTGGCTGAGGCGTAACCGAGCAGGTAGAACGCCTTTGCGTTCCTGACCACTTCGCGCAACGACTGCGCCGGCTCGTTGTTCGAGAACTGCTTGCCGCCGGTTTGATCCGCCAATGAGTGCAGGACTTCGGACGGACGGATGTTCATGTCGAGACCACGCGGGTCGAAGGAATAGATCGACGTGTTGTTCGCATTGGCAATGCGGATCGCGCTGTCGAGCCACGTGAAGGCGTCCATCGGCCCGGACCCGACTCGTCCGATGGTCTGCGAGACGAACAGGATTGACTTGCGCCCTTCCTTGATCGAACCGAGAAAGGCGATGGTCGATTCCAGCGCGCTGGCCGTGACCTGCGAACGCAACACCTCGACGTCGCGCGAGCGAT
>JANPCT010000272.1:0-4592 GCA_031431095.1 Acidobacteriota bacterium
TCACCCGGATGCGCGCCGGTCTCCCGGGCGGCGACCCCGGCGGGCTGCTCTGGTTGCTGCGGGAGGTGGCAGGCGCGGCGCCGGCGATTCTGCGTGAGCGGGCGCCGGTCCGGTGGGAGACGCTTCGCGAGTGGCGCCGCCTTCGCACATTGAGCCCGCCGTACCAGCCCGGGGTGCCGGCCCCATGAGCAGGCCCGCACCGCGCCGCCTCCTGACGATCGCGCATTCGTACGTGATCGGGATGAACCGCCGCCTGGCGCACGAGCTCGCCGTGCAATCCCGTGGTGCGTGGGAGGTGACCGCGATTGCTCCGGCGCGCTACAAGGCGGACCTGGGCCGGATATCGGTCCAGCCAGTGGACGGAGAGGCCAATCGCGTCGTTCCGCTCGCCGTCCGCTTCGATCGCGTGCCGCACGTGATGTGGTACTCGGGGCTCGGCGGCGTGATGCAGGCTAAGTGGGACGTGGTCCACTGCTGGGAGGAGCCATACATCCTGGCCGGCGCGCAGATCGCGCGAGCGGCGCCCCGGGACTCGAGGCTCGTCATCGCATCGTTCCAGAACATTTCCAAGCGATACCCATGGCCGTTCTCGGCGTTCGAGCGCGCGGCGATGGCCCGCGCGGACGGGTGGATCGCGTTCGGCCGCACCGTGCACGACACGCTGGCGTCGCGTGCGTCGTACGCAGCGAAGCCCTCCCGCATCATCCCGCCAGGCGTCGACGTCGCGTGGTTCAAGCCGGACGAAGCCTCGCGACGGCAGACGCGCGAACGTCTCGGCTGGACAGCGAGCGACCGCGTCGTCGGATTTCTCGGGCGGTTCGTGGCCGAGAAAGGGATTGCCCTGCTGCTCGGTGCACTCGAGCGATCGACGTCCGCATGGCGGGCGCTGTTCGTCGGCGGCGGCCCGCTCGAGGTGACGCTCCGCGAATTCGCCGCCCGCCATTCTGGCCGTGTGCACATCGTGACGGATGCTCCGCACGCAGACGTGCCGGCGTGGCTGAATGCCATGACGCTCTTGTGCGCGCCAAGCCAGACGACGGCAGGGTGGCGGGAGCAGTTTGGCCGCATGCTGACCGAGGCGATGGCGTGCGGCGTCCCGGTGATCGCGAGCGACAGCGGTGAAATCCCATGGGTGGTCGGCGACGCAGGGCTGGTCCTGGGAGAGTCGGACGCCGCGGCGTGGACCGCTGGAATAGACCGGCTGCTCGGGAACGACGCGCTGCTGCGCGACTATGCGGCGCGCGGCATCGAGCGGGCGAACGCGCGGTTCGCATGGCCGGTCGTGGCGCGCGCGCACCTGGATTTCTTCGAGGCGTTGTCCGCATGAAGGCGTTTGCGGCCCTGCGTCGCGCGCGACTGCAGCTTCTGATGGCCGGTCAGCTCGAGAACTGGCGTGAGGCGTGGAAGGCGTATGCGTCGGCGTCGGCGATGCCGCCTCTGCGGTTCAAGAACGGACTCGTCCTGCACAGCCGTGCGGGCGATTCCGCGGGATTTTTGTTTTTCGAAATCTTTGCGAATGGCTGCTACGGCCGCGGTCTGCCGGCGGCCTTGCGCGGCGAGGTGGTCGACATCGGCGCCAATATCGGCGCATTCACACTGCAGGCGGCATGGCGCTATCCGGGCTCGGTGATTCATGCCTACGAGCCCGATCCACAGACGTGCCTGACGCTGCGGCGGAACGTCGAGGCGAACGGGCTGGCTTCGCGCGTGAGGATCTGGAACGAAGCGGTGGCCGGGGTTGCCGGCACCTTGCGGCTGTGGCGCGGTGAGGGCAGTGTCATCGCCAGCGCGCACCTCGCAGACGCCGCGCGCGGCGAAGCCTGCGACGTGCCCGCCGTGACGCTACAGACCGTTCTCTCGCGCACCGGCGGCCGCGTCGGACTGCTGAAGATGGACTGTGAAGGAGCGGAAGGAGATGTGTTTGAATCCGCCGGCGCCGCGCTCGATGCCGTCGACTGTATCGTTGCCGAATACCACGAAGGGCTCGTCCCCGGCGTGCTCGCGCGGATGCGGGCGGCGCTCGAGCCTTCATTCGTGGTGGCGGCGGCCGACACCCGGCGGTGTGGTCCAATGATGCGCGCCCGCCGGCGGACGCCAATCGAGAGCACTGTATGAACACCCATCGACTGCGCGTCGCCGTCATCGCCGACTACGCCGAGGAGCGCTGGCCGAGCATGGACCTCGTCGCCGAGATGCTGATGGCGCACCTCGCCGCGGAACATCGGGAGAGCGTGGACGCTACCTTGATTCGCCCGCCGATGCCGCTGCGGGTGTCGCGGCTCGGCGCGACGGGCGACGGCCCGCCACGCGCGATGGATCGCGTCCTGGCACGGCTCGTGGACTATCCGCGGGTGCTGGCGGCGCTGCCGCCTTTCGACGTCTATCACCTCGTCGACCACAGCTACTCGCACCTGGTTCACGGGCTGACGCGCGCCCGCGCGCTGGTCACGTGCCATGACCTCGATACCTTCCGTTCCGTGCTGCAGCCGGACGAGGAGCCGAGGTCCTGGGCCTTCCGCTGGATGACCCGGCGGATCCTGTCGGGGCTGCGCCTCGCGGCCCACGTGGCCTGCGACAGCAGCGCGACCCGAATGGCGCTGGTGCGGCTCGCGGGTTTTCCCGAAGATCGCCTGTCCGTCATTCCAAACGGGACCGACACCGGTGGCGAGCCCGACCGCGACGCCGCCGCTGACGTCGAGGCTGCCCGGATGCTGGGCCCGCGCCGGGGCATCGAGCTGCTGCATGTCGGCAGCACCATTCCGCGGAAGCGGATCGACGTGCTCCTCGATGTGTTCGCGGCGGTTCGCCGCGTGCGGCCGGAGGCTCGCCTGACACGTGTCGGTGGTCCCTTTACCGCGGAGCAGCGCGTGCACGCGCGCGACCTCGGTGTCCTCGATGCCATCCTCGTCCTGCCCTTCGTCGACCGTGCCACGCTCGGCGCGGTCTATCGCCGCAGCGCCGTCGCGGTGCTTCCCTCGGATCGCGAAGGCTTCGGACTTCCCATCGTCGAGGCGCTGGCGTGCGGCACCCCGATGGTGGCGAGCGACATTCCGGTGCTGCGCGAAATCGGCGGCGACGCGGTGACGTACTGCCCAGTCGCCGCAACCGCTACATGGTCCCGGACCATCCTGCAGCTGCTGGATGAACGGGACACGGATCCGGCGTCGTGGAGCGCGCGCCGTGTTGCGGGGCTGGCGCGGGCGGCGGATTTCAGCTGGTCGCGGTATACCGAAGCGGTCGTTGCCCGCTATCAGGGCATCGCCGGCCGTTCGGTCGAGGCTCCCGTCCGTTGATGCGCGTGCTGCACGTCGGCAAGTTCTATCCGCCGCACCCCGGCGGCATCGAGCGTGTCGTGGAAACGCTCTGCCGATCGAGCCAGGGGCTGGTGGAGAACCGCGTGCTGGTCGCCAACTCGTCGCGCAAGACCGTCCACGAAGTCGTCGACGGCGTCGAGGTGACGCGTGTCGGGACTCTCGCGGCGGCGGGATCCGTCCACATCGCGCCGGCCTTCGCATCGTGGCTGAGAAAGATTCCCACGGATCTCATCGTCCTGCACGAGCCCAATCCGTGGGCGCTGCTCTCCTACGCCCTGGCGCGGCCCGCGGCACCGCTGTTCGTGTGGTACCACAGCGAGGTGGTACGGCCGGCGCTGCAGTATGCGCTGTTCTACGCGCCGCTCGTGCGGTTCGTCTATTCGCGCGCGCGCCGCATCATCGTGTCGTCGCCCGCTCTGGCGCACCACGCCGCCGCGCTCTCACCGTATCAGCGGCGTGTCCGTGTGATTCCCTTCGCGATCGATGCAGCGGCGTGGTCGCGTGGCGCGGCGGCCGCCGACGACCGCGATCCGTTCGTGCTGTTTGCCGGCCGCCATGTTGGATACAAGGGGGTCGACGTCCTGCTCCGCGCGCTGCAGGGACGCGGCGCGCGCGCGGTGATCGTCGGCGACGGCCCGCGGCGACTCGAATGGGAACAGTTGTCGCGTCAGCTCGGGCTCGACGGGCACGTCACCTTCACCGGTGAGGTGGGTGATGCGGAGCTGCGCCGGCTGATGCAGGGATGCGGCGTCCTGGTGCTGCCATCCGTCACCAGGGCCGAAGCGTTCGGCTACGTGCAGCTCGAAGCGATGGCAGCCGGGAAACCCGTGATCAGCACCGACGTGCCGAGCGGCGTGTCATGGGTGAATCAGGACGAGCGCACGGGTCTCGTGGTTGCCGCGGGTGACAGCGCCGCCCTGGGCAGCGCGATCGATCGGTTGACTGGCGACGGCGCGCTACGGGCGCGTTTTGGCGCCGCGGGACGCGCGCGCGTCGAAGAAGAGTTCACATTCGGCAGGCTGCGCGAACGGCTGCGGCTTCTCTATGAGGAGGCGGCCGTCATTCCGCCGTGGCCCGAGGCATGTTGAAACGCGTGTCCGATTGCCTGCTGGCGGGCGCTGGACTCATCGCATCTGGGCCGCTGTGGCTGGTGTTGGGCGCGGCCATCAAGCTCGAGGACGGCGGTCCGGTATTCTTTCGCCAGGAACGCGTTGGCCGCGGCGGCGGCGTCTTCATGGCGTTCAAGTTCCGCTCGATGCGGCCCGACGCCGAATCGGG
>JANPCT010000273.1:0-2826 GCA_031431095.1 Acidobacteriota bacterium
TTGCCACCGGTGAGGATGGCGATGTCCTCGAGCATGGCCTTGCGGCGATCGCCGAAGCCCGGGGCCTTGACGGCCGCCGCCTGCAGCGTGCCACGCAGCTTGTTCACCACGAGGGTCGCCAGCGCCTCCCCTTCGATGTCTTCCGCGATGATCAGCAGCGGACGGCCGAGGCGCGCCACCTGCTCGAGTACGGGGAGCAGGTCCTTCATCGAGCTGATCTTCTTTTCGTGGATCAGGATGACGGGGTTCTCGAGCACCACTTCCATGCGCTCCGGGTCCGTCACGAAGTAGGGCGACAGGTAGCCGCGGTCGAACTGCATGCCCTCGACGACCTCGAGCGAGGTCTCCATCGACTTGGCTTCCTCGACCGTGATGACGCCGTCCTTGCCGACCTTCTCCATCGCTTCCGCGATGATCTTGCCGATCGTCTCGTCGCTGTTCGCCGAGATGGTGCCGACCTGGGCGATGGCGGTGCCGCTCACCGGCTTGGCCTGCTTCTTCAGCTCGGCGACGATCACTTCGACCGCCTTCTCGATGCCGCGCTTGAGCTCCATCGGGTTCGCCCCGGCGACGACGTTCTTCGCGCCTTCGCGGAAGATCGCCTGCGCCAGCACGGTCGCCGTCGTGGTGCCGTCACCGGCGATGTCGGAGGTCTTGCTCGCGACTTCGCGGACCATCTGCGCGCCCATGTTCTCGAGCGGATCCTTGAGCTCGATCTCCTTGGCCACCGTCACGCCGTCCTTGGTGATGGTGGGGGAGCCGAACTTCTTGTCGAGGACGACGTTGAGTCCCTTGGGGCCGAGCGTGACTTTCACCGCGTTTGCGAGCTGGTTGACGCCGCGCAGAATCGCCTGGCGCGATTCCTCGCCGTACACAATCTGTTTTGCCATGTTCGTTGATCTCCTCGGTTATTTCGTGACGACGCCGAGGATTTCTTCCTCGCGCATGATGAGGTATTCCTCACCGTCCATCTTGATTTCCTGGCCGGAGTACTTGCCGAACAGAATGGTGTCGCCTTCCTTCACGTCGAGCGGCGTCACCTTGCCGTCCTTCTCGACCTTGCCCTTGCCGACCGCGACGACCTTCCCCTGCTGCGGCTTTTCCTTGGCCGAGTCCGGGATGATGATGCCGCCGACCTTCTGCTCGCCCTCTTCAATGCGGGACACGATCACGCGATCGTGCAGGGGGCGGATGCTCACTTTTGTCGCTGTTGCTGCCATACGTCGTTACTCCGTTTTGTTGGTAAAAGGGCTGCCGAACCCGCCCAGGCGCGTTAGCACTCAGTAGGTTCGACTGCTAAGTCTATGCAGCGCTGGCGAGGATGTCAAGCAGTCAGCACAGTCGAGTGCTAACGCGTGTGGCGAGGCCCGTCCGTGCCGGATTACGGCTCGGCCGCGCGCGGGAGACACCCTCGAGGGGTGAGCGTTACGCTCGTCGCTTGAGGCGGTACTCCGCGATTTTGCGGGCGATGGTATTGCGGTGGAGACCGAGCATGTCGGCGGCGACGCCGACGTTCCCCTTGGTGCGCTGGAGCGCGCGCGCGATGAACATCTTTTCGAGCTCCCGGCGTGCATCCTCGTAGTGGACGCCCTTGTCGAGCATCTCGGCGACGAGCCTCTCCATCTGCTCCCGCACCGGCGCCTACTGGAGCTCCCGATCCGAGAGCCGGCGGAACGCTTCGACGTACTTTTCGCGAGTCCGCAGCACCACCGCCTCGGGCAGGGAGGGGACCGGCGGCTGCTTGTTCCAGCGGATCTCTTCAAGGTAGTCCCGCACGTACTGCTTGTCGAAGCTGGGGACCGCGCCGCCTGGCGTGTACTGATCGCGCGGCCAGAACCGCGACGAGTCCGGCGTCAGGACTTCGTCGATCAGCACCACATCGGTCGCGGGATTGCCGTCGCCGATCAGGCCGAACTCGAACTTGGTATCCGCGATGATGATGCCCTTGGCTTCAGCATGGGCGCAGCCGCGGCCGAAGATCGCCAGGGTGAGCTGCTTCACGCGCGCCACGAGGTCGGCGCCGATCATTGTCGCCGCCTCGGCCTCGCTGATGTTGATGTCGTGGCCGCTCTCGGCCTTGGTCGCCGGCGTGAAGATCGGCTCTGGCAGCCGATCCGATTCCTTCAGCCCGGCGGGAAGCTGGACGCCGCAGACCCTGCCCGTCTGCTGGTACTCCTTCCAACCCGATCCCGACAGGTAGCCGCGCGCGACGCATTCGATCGGCAGCGGCCGCGTGCGCCGGCACAGCATCGAGCGGCCGCGCAGCGTGTCCGCGTAGGGCTGCAGCGCAGCGGGGTACGTCGCGACGTCGGTCGCGATGACGTGGTGCGGCACCAGGTCACCCATGCGCTCGAACCAGAATGCCGACAACTGTGTCAGCACCTTGCCTTTGTCAGGGATGCCCGATGCCAGGACGTAGTCGAACGCGGAGATGCGATCGGTGGCGACGAGCAGCAAGTCATCGCCGACCTGGTAGATGTCGCGCACCTTGCCGCGGCCGTGCAGCGTCAGGTCCGGAAATGAGGTCTCGAGCAGCGGGATATTGGGCACAGTGTGAGTGGAGGTTCGTGGTTGGTGGTTCGTAGTTTTTTCCGGAGAACGACTGAGTCCGGGATTGTAACCCTGAACCACCGTCGTCGAACGACTAACTATTAACGACCAACGACTGACGGGCGTCCTTCGGTCACTTGCCCCCGGACGGCTTGACGAGCGTAATGCTGCCGCGTGTCGCGCGCACCGTCAGCCTGGGACCGCCGCCGCGCACGGAGCCGGTGGCGCGCGGATCGGCTCCCTCCGTCGGCCGGATCCCCCCATCCTCGATCGAGA
>JANPCT010000274.1:0-1962 GCA_031431095.1 Acidobacteriota bacterium
TGCGCTTCGCGGTGCTCACGGCGCAGGGGGCCGAGGAGGTCGCGATCGCGCTCGGCACGAGACAGCAGGAAGCGCTGCACCGGCTGCGTGGCGCCCCCGACGGCCTCGCCCTGAGCGTGCTCGCCGAGCAGGAGATCCCGACCGGCGTCCTGACCCGCCTGGCGAAACTGGGGCTCGTCGCCATCGAACGGCGGCGCATCGAGCGCGATCCCTTCGAGGCCGCGGCCGACCGCATCACCCGCGCAGTGGTCACGGATCTCACCGCCGAACAGACCGCGGCGCTGACGACGCTGATGGCGCGGGCGTCGGAGGCGCGATATCACGCGGCGCTGCTGCACGGCGTCACCGGCAGCGGCAAGACGGAAATCTACCTGCGCCTCGCGCGCGCCGTCCGCGAGGCCGGGCGCGGCGTGCTCCTCATGGTTCCCGAGATCGCGCTGACACCTGCGGCGGCGGCAATCTTTCGCGCCGCCTTCGGCGCCCGCGTCGCCATTCAGCACAGCGGCCTCTCCGACGGCGAGCGCTACGACCAGTGGCAGCGCATCCGCCGGGGCGACGTCGACGTCGTCGTCGGCACCCGCAGCGCGATCTTCGCGCCGCTGGCCGATATTGGCCTGATCGTCGTAGACGAGGAGCACGACGGCTCCTATAAACAGGAAGAGAGCCCGCGCTACCACGGGCGCGACGTCGCCGTGGTGCGCGCCCGGTCCGCCGGCGCGCTCATCGTCCTCGGTTCCGCGACGCCGTCGCTCGAGAGCTTCCACAACGCGCAGGCCGGCCGCTACGAGCTCATTTCCCTGCAGCGCCGCGTCCTCGACCGCCCGATGGCGAACGTCACCATCGTCGACATGCGCGCCGAGTTCGCCGCCGAGGGACCGGACCTCATCATCAGCGCCCGCCTCCGCGGCGCGATGCAACTGCGGCTCGAACGCGGCGAACAGGTCATCGTCTTGTTGAACCGGCGCGGTTTTGCCACGGTCGTCTTCTGCCGTGAGTGCGGCGAGTCGATGGAATGCCCGAACTGCAGCGTGACGCTGACCGTGCACAAGGCGGCCGGGCGCGCCCGGTGTCATGACTGCACTCATTCCGCGCCGCTTCCGAAGGTGTGCGCGAAGTGCGCGGGACCCTTCCTGGAGCAACTGGGGTTCGGCACCGAGCGGGTCGAGGAGGAGGTGCGCGCGTTGTTCCCCGATGCCCGCGTCGGGCGCGTCGACCGCGACACCATTCGCAGACGCGGCGCGATCGGCACGCTGCTCGCGACGTTCGCGCGGCGGGAACTCGACGTCCTCGTCGGCACGCAGATGATCGCCAAGGGGCACGACTTCCCGAGCGTCACGCTGGTCGGGGTCATCAGCGCCGACGTGGGGCTCGGCCTGGCGGACTTCCGGGCCGCGGAGCGGACCTTTCAGCTGCTCACCCAGGTTGCCGGGCGGGCGGGACGCGGCGTGCTGGCCGGCGAGGCAGTGGTGCAAACGCTCTACCCGACGCACTACAGCATCAGGCACGCGTGCCGCCAGGATTACGGCGCGTTCTACGACGAGGAGATCGCGTTCCGCCGCGCCATGCGCTACCCGCCGGCGGTGGCGATGATCAACGTGATCGTCAAGTCGCGCACGCGGCAGGGGGCGATGGAGGACGCCGGGACGATCGCGCAGGGGATGCGCCTCCCCGGGTTCGACACGTGGAAGGTGCTCGGCCCGGCGCCGGCGCCGCTCGGCCGGCTGAAGGGGGAACATCGCGCCCAGTTGTTCATCAAGGGCGCGCAGCGCACCGCCATGCGCAAGGCACTGCTGGCCGTGCTCGACGGCCAGCCGGACCTGAAGCGCCGCACCATCGTCGACGTCGATCCCATGAGCGTGCTGTAGCGAGGCATGCTGACCCGTGACAGCGTGTCGGCGTTACAGCGGATCGATCGGCGTCGGCGTGAAGCAGAGGATGAACATCAGCACCGCAAACGCGAAC
>JANPCT010000275.1:0-2357 GCA_031431095.1 Acidobacteriota bacterium
AGGCCGCCAAGACCAAGACGGCGCAGGCTGCGTCCAGACCGGTCGAGACGAAGACGCAGGAAGTCCAACAGGCGCCGGCTCCCGCGCCACGTTCCACCGCCGCGGCCGGCCAGCAGCCCCCCGTCACCTTCAGGGTCGAAGTCAACTACGTCGAAATCGACGCCAACGTCACCGACGCACAAGGCGATTTCGTACGCACGCTGACCAGGGACGATTTCCAGATCGTCGAGGACGGCAAGCCCCAGGCGCTGACCGCGTTCTCGATGGTCGACATCCCGATCGCGCGCGTCGATCCGCCGCTGTTCTCGAAGACGGCCATTCCCGCGGATGTGGCGACGAACCGGACTCCGTTCGAAGGACGTGTGTTCGTGCTCGTGCTCGACGATTTGCACACGCGCTTCAACCGCACGGCGCGGACGCGGGCCGCCGCGCGCCAGTTCGTCGAGCGCTACGTCGGCGCCAACGACGTCATCGCCGTGGTCAATACGTCGGGGTTCGGCAAGAGCATGCAGGACTTCACGAGCAACCGCCAGCTCGCGCTGAAAGCCATCGACGCCGCGATGGGAGGGAAGGCCGAGTCCTCGACGCAGGCGGCCCTCCAGGACTACTACCAGAACCGTGACGTGCCTGGCGGGGCCGCCAACGCGAACGCCTCGTTCAACGAGATGCAGCGCTATACCGACGCGCGTAATTCACTCAGCACGCTGAAGAACCTGGCCGACTTCATGGCCGGCGTGCGCGGGCGCCGCAAGGCCGTCGTCTATTTCAGCGAGGGAATCAACTACAACGTCACCGACGCGTTCAGCAACCCGCACGCCACCGACGTGCAGCGTGAAATCCGCGACGTCGTCAACGCCGCGACGCGCGCCAACGTCAGCGTCTACAGCGTCGACCCGCGCGGTGTCACCAACGGCCTGGAAGACGCCATCGAGATCAGCAGCATGCCGGCGGACGGCTCCATCAGCACGACCGACATGATGAACGAGATGCGGATCGAGCACGACAGCCTGCGCGTGGTCGCGGAGGAGACCGGCGGTTTCGCGGTGCTCAATCAGAACGACTTCAGGAACGCGTTCTCCCGCATTCTCGAAGACAATAGCAGCTACTACGTGCTCGGCTACTATCCCGCCAACGACAAGCGCGACGGCCGTTTCCGCAACGTCCAGGTCAAAGTGCTCCGTCCGGGCCTGAAGGTCCGCGCGCGGCGCGGGTACGCGGCGCCGCTGCCCGCCAGGAAGGCAAAGCCGGAGAAAGGGTCTCCTGGCGAAAAAGCCACGCCGGCGCTGCGTGACGCGCTCGAGAGCCCGATTCCAATCAGCGGCCTGACGATCAGCGCGTTTGCCGCGCCGTTCAAAGGCGCCGCCGGCAAGGTCGCGATCGCGCTGTCGATCGAGGTGGACGGCAGCGGCATGACGTTCACCCGCCGGCCCGACGGCCTGTTCAGCAACGATCTGGAAATCACCCTGTTCGCCGCCGACGCCAGCGGCAAGGTCAGGGACGGCGCGCGCGACGTGGTCTCCCTGTCGCTCAAACCGCAGACGCACGACACCGTGCGGCAGAGCGCGTTTCGCGTCACCCGGCGCCTCGAGGTGCCGCCCGGCAAGTACCAGTTGCGCATCGGCGCGCGCGAATCGGGGGCGGGCCGTCTCGGGACCATCATCTACGATCTCGACGCCCCCGATTTTGCGAAGGGGAACATCACCATGAGCGGCATCGCGGTATCGTCCGCATCCGGCAGCCGCATTCCAACCGCCAGCCCGACGCCGGGTGTCAACGAGTTCAAGGACGTGCTCCCGGCGCCGCCCAGCGCGTCGCGCGACTTCTCCCGCCCGGACACGCTCGCCGTGTTCGCTGAGGTCTACGACAACGACGTCAAGACGCCGCACCGCGTCGAAATCACCGCCGCGGTCGTGTCCGATGACGGCAAGATCGTGCATACCACCACCGATCAGCGCAAGAGCGACGAGCTCCAGGGCTCGACCGGCGGCTACGGCTACACGACGCAGATCCCGCTGACCGCGATGGCGCCAGGCCGCTACGTGCTGCGCCTGACCGCGACGTCGCTCCTCGGCAAGCCGGCACCGGTGGTGCGGGAGATCGAGTTCCGCGTCAAATGATCCTGACGACGATCGCGCGGGGCGACGACAGCCGCGTCGCCGAAGCCCGCCGCGTCATCGCCCGGACCCAGGAGGATTGGCGCGCGCTCTGGGCGATCCACGCCGGGCCCGACGCCGCGGCGCCGGCGCTCGACCTCGACCGGGTGGTGGTGGCCGCCGCGTTCGCAGGCGAGAAACCCGCCGCCGGCTATTCGATGGAGATCACTGCCGCGAACGCCGCCACCATTCGACGCGCCTGCG
>JANPCT010000276.1:0-2549 GCA_031431095.1 Acidobacteriota bacterium
ATTGTGACCGGCGCGTGGACCGGCGTTGGCACCGACGGCGACGGCAAGGCGATCAACGCCAAGGAGCGTTGGGCGGACACCTGGGTCAAGATGGCCGGCGGCAAGTGGCAGTGCGTGGCGTCGGCGTCTGCCCCAGTCAAGTAAGTCGTTCCGCGCGATCGTTGACGGACAACCCTCGCTCCTGCTGGAGCGAGGGCCCGCGAGAACACCAGCTCGTCGCTGACCCTCGTCTTCGACTGGCCCGCCACGCTGAGGAAAAGTCGGCTATCGGCCAGCCGCCGCTACTTCTTTTTTGGTCCCGCCGCCTTCTGCTTCGCCCACCGCGCCTTTTGCGCCTCACTAATCCGCCGCCGCGCATCCGCGCTCATCTTCCGGCGACGCCGCCGCTTGACCGGCGGCGCGCCCTCGGACTTCGCCGGGGCTTCGTCGCCGCTCCGGCCGCGTCTGGCGGCCATGAAGCCTCGTCCCGGCGCGCGCAATTCGGGAAAGATCGCGAAGATGCGCGCCGCTTCTTCCGCCAGTTCCAGCAACCGCTGTTCCGCACCGACGACTGCGTAGCGTCGAAGATCGCCCTCTGCTCGTTTTGCCACCAGATACTCCATTCGTCAGACAAACACCGACAGCATGAGCATAGCTGGAGACGGGGGATTTTCAGGCCAATTTTATTCACGGCGCGCCCGCTGCCGGGGCGCGGAGACACCCGGCCGGATGAGGGCGAAGCGTCCGAACTTGAACGCTTCGTTCGTCGGATCGACGGCATACCATCCCTGGCCCGAGTGCTCCATGTAGTCGCCGATGTCCAGTCGGGACGATAGTGCAAACACACGATTGCGACCCCGGCGTGCTGCGATAATGCTCCCGCATGGCCACCGCCGAAGCAGCGTCACCGGCGAAAGGTCTGCTGCTCGGGATGGTGATCACCCTTCTCGCCGTGGGTGCCGACTCCTATTACGTGACGCGGCAGATCGGGCGCCTGCGCGTCCTGCAGACCGGCCTGGCGGATCGAAGCCGCAAGGATTCGCTGCAGCTCCTGCGCGTCCAGAGCGATCTCAACTCGCTCGGGCTCGCCATGCGCGACATGCTCGACACGGACGGCGGCGCCGGGTATCCGCTTGCCGCGTGGGCGACCCCGTTGAACCGCATCCGCCGCGATCTCGCCGACGCCTTGCGCCTCGAGGAACAATTCGCCTCCGGCACCCGCACACCCGAGCAGCGCCAGTATCTCGCCGACTCGCTGGCGCAATTCTGGGACGCGTCTGATCGCATCTTCGCGCTGGCGCGCGACGGCCACGAGGCCGAAGCCCGCGATCAGATCCGGCTGTCGCTCCAGGCGCGGCAGGCGGCGCTCGGCACTGCGGTCGCGCGATTGCTGGTGGAGAACAACGCGAGCGAGGCCGAAACCGCGGCGCGCGTCGAAGGCATCTACACGGAGGTCGAGCGCCAGGTCTACATCTTCTTTGCCGCGACCCTCGCCGCCATCGTCATCACCAGCCTCTATCTGATTCGCTCGAACCGGCGCCTGTTCGCGCGGCTGGCGTCACTGTCCGATGAGCGGCGCGACGTCGCGCAGCAGCTCATCACGGCGCGCGAATCGACGCTTCGCCACATCGCCCGCGAGCTGCACGACGAGTTCGGGCAGACGCTTACCGCCATGGGCTCGATGTTGAGCCGAGCCGAACGGCACGCCGCCGCCGCCCCGCTCAAGAACGAGCTGCGTGAAATCGCGGAAATCGCGCAGCGCCTGCTCGAACAGATTCGCGGTCTGTCGCAGGCCCTGCACCCGTCCATCCTCGAAGCGGTCGGCCTCGAAGGCACGGTGGATTCGTATTTATCGACCGTCGAACGGCAGACCGGCGTTCACGTCGTCTACGAGCGCACCGGCGTAATCCTCCCCGTGGACGTGACGATTGCGACCCATGTCTACCGCATCATGCAGGAGGCGCTCACCAACGTCGCGAGACATGCCTCGGTCACGCAGGCGTGGGTTCGACTGGGAACGGCCGCCGGGATGCTCGAGCTCGAAGTGGAAGATCATGGCAGCGGCCTGCCGGCCACGACGGCACGCCGCGGCCTCGGGCTCGTGACGATGCGCGAGCGTGTCGCGCTGGTGGGAGGAACGATCGAATTCGCCCGGCCGCGCGAGGGGGGAACGCTGGTGCGCGTGCGCGTGCCCCTCGCGCCGGCACAGAATGGAGAACGCCGTGCCGGATAAAATCACCGTCCTGCTTGCCGACGATCACGGCCTCGTGCGGCGCGGCTTCCGGCGCATGCTGGACGACGACGCGGCGATCGAAGTGATCGGCGAAGCCGGTGACGGCGAGGAAGCCGTCGCGCTGTCGAGCACCCTGAAGCCGCAGGTGATCGTGATGGACTGCGCGATGCCGAAGGCCAGCGGGCTCGAAGCCACCCGCCGCATCCTCGCCGATGCGCCCGGCACCGTCATCCTCATGCTGAGCATGCATTCCGAGCCGGCACTCGTGCGGCAGGCGCTCGCGGCGGGGGCGCGCGGCTACATCCTCAAGAGCGCCATCGATCTGGATCTCGCCGCC
>JANPCT010000277.1:0-5097 GCA_031431095.1 Acidobacteriota bacterium
CGCGACGTCGCCGCGACGAATGCGGACGTCCTCCGCGCCGCGATCGACGCATTGATCGGCACACTCGGCGAGCTGCGCGATTCGCTCGACTCGGGAGTGGCGATCGACGACGTGTTCACTTCCGCTCGCCGCTGGCGCGAGGCGCTTCTGCGCGCGAGAGGCGAATGATCCGGCAGGCCGTCCGCACCTATCTACAGATGAACGCGCCCGAGGACCTCGAGCCGGCGCCGGCGCCATCGGCTGACGTCACGATCGATCGCCTCGACGCATGCCCACCGGCGTTATGGCGCACGCTCTATGCCGAGGTGGGCCGCGACTATCACTGGGTGGATCGCCTCGGGTGGACCGATGACGACATCACGCGATACCTTGGCGATCCGGCACTCGAACTGTGGCTCCTGCGCGCCGACGGACACACCGCAGGCTATTTCGAGCTGCGCCATGACGATGATGGGGCAGTGGAGATCGCGTATTTCGGCCTGCTCCCGGCGTTCACCGGCCAGGGGCTGGGTAAGTTCATGCTGACGCGGGCCGTCGAGCGCGCCTGGGGGCGGGGCGCCGGTCGGGTGTGGCTTCACACCTCGTCACTCGATCACGGCTCGGCGCTCTCGAACTACCTGGCGCGGGGCTTTTCGGTCTGGAAGCAGGAGACGTACGATCTGTAACGGGCCGGCACGGTGCCGCGCGCGTTACACAGCAGCCAGGCAGAGTCGTCCAGCGCGAAGCAGACGTCGGTGGCTCCTGTAATAATCAGAGCCGGATGGACGCGCCGCTGTGGACTCCCTCGCCTGAACGCCTTGCCCACGCCAATCTGACGCGGTTTGGACAGGGGCGGTCATATACCGAGCTCTACGAATGGAGCATCGATCGGCCGCTGGCGTTCTGGGATGCGATGTGGGATTTCGCCGGGATCGTCGGAGCCAGGGGCGACCGCGTCGCGGTGGACATGGACCGCATGCCGGGCGCGCGTTTCTTTCCCGACGCGTCGCTGAACTTCGCCGAGAACATCCTGCGCAGCGACGGCGACGCTCCGGCAATCATTTTCAAGTCCGAACAGGGAGACCCACGGCAGCTGTCCTGGCGGGAGCTGCGGTCGGAGACGGCCGCCTTCGCCTCGGCGTTGCGCGCGGCGGGAATCGGTCCCGGCGATCGCGTCGCCGCCTATCTCCCCAACACGCCGCAGGCAATCATCGGCGTGCTCGGGGCTGCAGCGGTGGGCGCGGTGTGGTCGTCCTGCTCGCCCGATTTTGGCGTGCGGGGCGTGCTCGATCGCTTCGGGCAGATCGAGCCGCGCCTCCTGCTCGCGGCCGAGAGCTACTTCTACGGCGGCAAGACGTTCGACCAGCGCGCCAAGGTCGCCGACGTGCTGCGGCGCCTGCCCACCGTCGAGCGCGCGGTCATCGGCGAGAGCGGCTGGGACGCGTTCGTGGCGCCCCACCGCGGCGCGCCGGCGGCGTATGCGCGGCTGCCGTTCAACCATCCCCTCTACATTCTCTATTCGTCCGGAACCACCGGCGTTCCCAAGTGCATCGTCCACGGCGCCGGCGGCACGTTGATCCAGCACCTGAAGGAACATCAGCTGCACTGCGACATCCACCCGGGCGATCGGGTCTTCTACTTCACGACTCTCGGCTGGATGATGTGGAACTGGCTCGTCACCGTGCTGGCGTCCGGCGCGACGATCCTTCTCTACGACGGCGCTCCGTTCCACCCTGACGGGCGGACGCTGTTTTCGTTCGCCGACGAGACCGGGATGACGCTCTTCGGCACGTCTGCGAAGTTCATCGACGCCGTCGCCAAGGCGGGGCTTCGTCCGCGCGAGACGCACTCGCTCGCCCGCCTGCGGACGATGACCTCGACCGGCTCACCACTGGCACCGGAAGCTTTCGACTACGTGTACGCACATGTGAAGCATGACGTACACCTCGCTTCGATCTCGGGCGGCACCGACATCGTCAGCTGCTTCGTGGGCGGCAATCCGACCGGTCCGGTGTGGCGAGGTGAGATCCAGTGTCGCGCGCTCGGCATGCGGGTCGAGGTTCGCGACGAGGCGGGCATTGCCGTGCGCGAGCACAAAGGGGAGCTGGTGTGCACGATGCCGTTTCCTTCGATGCCCGTCGGCTTCTGGAACGATCCGGACGGCCGCAAGTATCACGCGGCCTACTTCGAGCGGTATCCCGGCGTGTGGACGCACGGCGACTATTGCGAGCTGACGCGCCACGACGGCGTCATCATCTACGGCCGCTCCGACGCGGTGCTGAATCCCGGCGGCGTCCGCATCGGCACGTCCGAAATCTATCGCCAGGTGGAGCAGCTCCCGGACGTCCTCGAAAGCCTGGTCATCGGCCAGCAGTGGGAGGGGGACGAGCGCATCGTGCTGTTCGTGAAGTTGCGGGACGGCCTCATCCTGGACGAGGCGCGCAGTGCCGGCATCCGCGCGCATATCCGCGGCAGCACCACGCCGCGCCACGTGCCGGCCAGGGTCGTTCAGGTCAGCGACATTCCGAGGACAAAGAGTGGGAAGATAGTAGAACTGGCGGTCCGGGACGTCGTGCACGGCCGGGACGTGAGAAATCGCGAGGCGCTCGCAAATCCCGAAGCGCTGGATCAATTCACAAATCGCGTGGAGTTACAGAGCTGATGGACGCAGCGGTCATTCTATCGGCATGCCGGACCCCGATCGGGTCGTTCGGTGGCGTGTTCAAGGATCTCTCGGCCGCCGACCTCGGCGCCGTCGTCATTCGCGAAGCCATCGCGCGTGCCGCGGTCGAGGCGAAGGATATCGGCGACGTGATCCTCGGATGCGTGCTGCAGGCGGGGGCGGGGATGAACGTCGCGCGGCAGGCGGCGCTGAAAGCGGGCGTCCCGGTCGAAGTGCCGGCGGAAACCGTGAATCGCGTCTGCGGCTCCGGACTGCAAGCCGTCGTGCATGCGGTGGAAGCGGTCAAGGCGGGATTCGTCGACCTGGTTCTCGCCGGCGGCACCGAGTCCATGAGCAACGCCCCGTACTTGCTCAAAGGCGCGCGGTGGGGTTTTCGCATGGGCAACGGGGAAGCCGTGGACTCGATGCTCCATGAAGGGCTGACCTGCGGCATCAACGGATGCCACATGGGGGTGACCGCCGAGGAAGTCGCGCGGCGCTTCAGCGTAGCGCGTGGCGATCAGGACGCCTTCGCGGCTGAGAGCCAGGCCCGCGCCGAAAAGGCCATCGCCGGCGGCGTCTTCGACCGCGAGATCGTTCCGGTCGGCGTGCCGCAGAAAAAAGGCGCCCCGATCGTCGTCTCGCGCGACGAATACCCGCGCGCCGGCACGACGGTCGAGAAACTGGCCGCTCTGAAGGCCGCGTTCGCGAAGGATGGCTCTGTCACGGCCGGGAATGCGTCCGGCATCAATGATGGGGCCGCCGCCCTGGCAGTGAGCACGGCCGCCTGGGCCGCGCGGAACGGCCGCCAACCCCTGGCGACCATCCTTTCGTACTGCACGACAGGCGTCGATCCGATGATCATGGGGATGGGACCGGTCGAGGCGATGCGGCGAGCGGTCACGCGCGCGGGACTCACGCTCGACGACCTCGACGTCATAGAGTTGAACGAGGCGTTCGCCGCGCAATCGCTCGCCGTCGTCCGCGAGCTTGGCCTCGACGCGCGCAAGGTCAACGTGCACGGCGGCGCAATCGCACTGGGACATCCGATCGGCGCGAGCGGCGCCCGGGTGCTGACGACGCTCGTGCATGCGCTCCAGGCGCGGGGCGGCGGCCGCGGCGCGGCGTCGTTGTGTATCGGCGGGGGCATGGGCACCGCCATGGTCATTGAGGTCGCGTGAAGATACGAAAAAAGATACTGGACCAGATCGTTGCGCACGCCGTGGAGGATCTGCCGAACGAATGCTGCGGCCTGCTGATCGGCACCGCGGACATCATCGAGGACGCGGCGCGGGCGCGAAATACCAAGCGCAGCCGCACGCGTTTCCAGGTCGAGCCGGCGGACCACTTTGCCGCCGTACGCCGCGCCCGCGCGGCCGGACTCGAAATAGTCGGCGCGTATCACTCGCATCCCAGCGGCCCCTCAGGGCCGTCGGAAACCGATCGCGCGCGGCTGACCGACCCGTCGATGTTTCACGTGATCATCTCGCTGGCTCATGGCACGCGCACGGTGCGCGCGTTCCGCCTGACGGAGGGGAACTTCAGTCCGCTCGAACTCGTCCCGCTGCCGTGACACCGCGGGTCCTGGTCCCGCCCGCACCGATCGAGAGGCGCGGTCCGGTGTGAAGACTCAGTAGCCGCCGGGATCGCCCAGGCCGGGCCTGATCTGCACCGACGTCCCGCCGCCCCCGATCGACTTGTCCTTCTTCTTCATCCGGAACTGAATCCGGTAGTTGCCGGCGGTCCGGTAGGTGTGATCCGCCGAGAACCGCCGCTTGATCTCGCTCTTCCCGGCTTCATACGGATCGCAATCGGCGGAGGTCGTCGAGCGCGTGTCGTCGCCCCACTCCCACTCAATCGACGGGCAGTAGAACTCCTCGTAATCGTTCGGTCCGCCGGTGAGGTCGGCGGAGGCCACGATGCGTACCGGCGACATGCCCATCGCGGGGCTCGCCTTGACGGTGATCTTCGGCGGCTTTACTTTGTCGGCCCAGGGCGCACCCACGGCCAGCGTCAGCAGAATCGACAGCGCCATGAATCTCATAAAACCATTATAATCCGGCTCTTATGGCCTTCAGCCTTTCCGCGCCCGTGGTTCGACTCGTGACCGGACCGCCGGAGCAGGTCGATACCGACCTACTGGTTGTTCCTGCATTCGATGGTGAGGCAGTCGCCGACGCGCTCCCGGCGATTGACGCGGCGACTCGCGGCGAGCTGCGGCGCGCCGCCACATCAGGCGAGATCCGCGGCCGGCTTTACGAGATGTTCGTCACCCCGGCAGCCGCGGAGGGGTGGAAACCGGCCCGGGTCGCAGTCGCAGGCGCCGGCACAGCCGCGGACTTCACTACCGAGCGGTTGAGAAAGCTGGCCACGGCGTCGGCGCTGCTGGCGCGCGGTCGCCGGCTCGCGCGGGTGGCGTTCCTGATGCGCGGCACGCTGCCGGCGCGCGCGGCGAC
>JANPCT010000278.1:0-2052 GCA_031431095.1 Acidobacteriota bacterium
TGCTCCACTACAACTTCCCGTTCGCCGATCTGTATATGGAGGTCAGGAAGGATCGCCGGGGACGAGGGTATGGAGCCTTCGTCCTGCAGGAAGTGAAGAAGGCGTGCTATCTGACGGGCCGAGTCCCGGCCGCTCGTACCGATCTTCAGAACAACGCATCGCGAGCGACGCTGACCAAGGCGGGGCTGAGAATATCGGGCGTCATGTTGACCGGACGCATCGACGCCGACGCGATCGGCGGGTCCTGAAATCGACTATCGCGCAGGTGTCGAACCGCGGCAGCGACAACTTCGCGGGCGGCACCTGTCTCGAGGCGGGCGTGTTACCTGCGCTGTTGCGCCACAACGATTTCAGGCACCAAGATCCAGTGACACATGCCCGGACTCACATCGCGCCCGTATCTCTGTAGGATGCGGGCAGCTGCTCGGCTCTCAGCCCCGGGGGGACCACACGGCTGGCGCGGCGCGCTGGACTGTACGCCGCAGCGAGCGCGACCATCAGCAATAAGAGTCCCGCCGCCACGAGCGTGGGCTCGTCGTGCGCCATGATCTCGTACAGCAGGCGTTGCTGGCTGTCAGCGCGATGCCGAGCGCCGCGAATATCGTCAACAAAGCCTGATCGAGTTCGCTGATTCCTAGAAGAAGTTGGAGGCGCGAGCAGGAGTCGCGCCATAGCGCGCACGAATGACGGAAATCGTGAAGTCGGATATCCGGCAGGTCCGCGGCGGTCAGCAGCGCCTTGAGTCGGCGCGTCACATCGCACGGGCTCGAACGGCATCCCGATCGAGCTGGTGAACACGAAACCGCGTTCCTAACCAGCGGCCGCCGGCGCCGACGCCGTTGGGCGCACGCCTATCACTGGCAGGCCCGACGTCGCTATCGCGACAGCGGCACCCGGAAGAGATTCCGGCGTTCATCGGTTTTTGTGGCGACGTACGTCGAGCCATCCAGTCCGGGGATCGAGAGAGGGCGCTCGATCATGCGCGCTCCGGGAAGCGTCCGCCAGGCGGTCGCAGCGTCCGACGTCCCCGCCGGAAAATCAGGAAACGCCCGTCCCGGTTGAAGCGGGACGACGAGGATTGGGCCAGGCGACCGGCGGACGCCGATCGCGAGGTAGAGGGACGCGGCATCCGGTGACCACGCGGGCGCACACCGGTCGAAGCAAAGAAGTTTGGGCTCGCCGCCGCGGATCGGCAGGACCATCGTTCCGGTCTGGTCGCCTGCAGACCGGCCGACCACGCTCGCCCACTGCCCGTCGGGTGATGTCCCCACGGTATCGGTGGCATTGATGTCCGACAGTCGCACGCGGTTCTGTCCGTCGAGGCCGATTCGGGTGATGAAGTTGACGTGGCCCTCAATCGAGCGAAACACGAGGCTTCGGTCCGCCCCGAACGCCACCTTATCCCCTCCCTGCGCGATCCGCCGCGGCGCGGTCCGGCGATCGAGCGCGGCCACCCAGATCTCCAGGGAACGGTCGGCGGCCCGCGTCGTGACCGCCACCTCTCGTTCATCGGGCGAGACGGCGTAGTCGACCACTGAGAAGTCGGGCAGTACCCGGTCACTCTTCTCAGTGGCGAGATCCATCACTCTCAGTTCGACGACTCCCCCTGCCGCGGTACGCCGCAGCAGGTAGAACAGCCGTTTGCCGTCCGGCGAGAACTTGGGCAGCGTCGCGAACCCTTCAGAAGACAGCAGGCGCTCGCCACTCGGCGCATGCAGCCAAAGTGAGCTCGCGGGGACGCCGATCGAGGTCACGAGCGATTTCCCGTCCGGCGCCACTGCGACGCCTTCTTCCTCCGTGACACCGCTGGGCGTGAGCGGCTCGGCGACACCGTCCGGAAATCGCTGACGCCAGAGGTGGGAGTGGCCATCCACCACCGCAGAGAAGTACATCCATCGTTGGTCGGCAGACCACGCGGCCGCCTGGCACGATCCCGCGGGCCCGACCTGGCCGCCGGTGGAGCTCCCGTCGAAGGGGACCAGCCGGCAACGTTCAAACGACCCCATCGGTCCCATTTCGACCACGAGCACCCACGCGCGGTCCGGCGAGAGG
>JANPCT010000279.1:0-2573 GCA_031431095.1 Acidobacteriota bacterium
CGCTTCATCTCGGCGACGTCGCCCTTTTCGATGGCTTTCTTCAGCTCTTCGATCGCACTCTCGATCGGCGCGCGGTCGGCCGCCGACACCTTGTCGCCGGAATCCTTGATCATCTTCTCCGCCGCGTACGCCGCCAGATCCGCGTGGTTGCGCGTCTCGATCTCTTCCTTGCGCTTGCGGTCGTCGTCAGCGTGCGACTGCGCCTCTTTCATCATCTTGTCGACGTCTTCCTTCGAGAGGCCGCTCGACGCCGTAATCTGGATCTTCTGCTCCTTCGACGTCGCCATGTCCTTCGCGGACACGTTGACAATGCCGTTGGCGTCGATGTCGAAGGTCACCTCGATCTGCGGCACGCCGCGCGGCGCCGCCGGCAGGCCCGCCAGATGGAACCGTCCCAGCCGCCGGTTGTCCTGCGCCATCGGGCGCTCGCCCTGCAGCACGTGGACTTCCACGCTGGTCTGGTTGTCAGCCGCCGTCGAGAACATCTCGCTCTTGCGCGTCGGGATGGTGGTGTTGCGCGGGATCAGCGTGGTCATCACGCCCCCCATCGTCTCGATGCCGAGCGACAGCGGCGTCACGTCGAGCAACAGCAGGTCCTTGACCTCGCCGGCCAGCACACCCGCCTGGATCGCGGCGCCGATCGCCACGACTTCGTCGGGGTTGACTCCCTTGTGGGGCTCCCTGCCGAACAGCTCCTTGACGATCTGCTGCACGCGCGGAATGCGCGTCGACCCGCCGACGAGCACGACCTCGTCAATCTTGCTCAGCTCGACGCCGGCGTCCGCCAGCGCCTGCTTCGTCGGGCCCACCGTCTTCTGCAACAGCTCCTCGACGAGCTGCTCGAACTTGGCGCGCGTCAGCTTCTTCACCATGTGCTTCGGCCCGGTGGCGTCGGCGGTGATGAAGGGCAGGTTGATGTCGGTCTCCATGACGGTCGACAGCTCCATCTTCGCCTTCTCCGCCGCTTCGCGGAGGCGCTGAAGGGCCATGCGATCCTTGCCGAGATCGATCCCTTCGTCCTTCTTGAACTCGTCGATGATCCAGTCGATGATGCGCTGGTCGAGGTTGTCGCCGCCGAGATGCGTATCGCCGTTGGTCGCCTTGACCTCCACGACACCCTCGCCGACTTCGAGAATCGAGATGTCGAACGTGCCGCCGCCGAAGTCGTAGACCGCGATCGTTTCATCCTTCTTCTTGTCGAGGCCGTACGCCAGCGCCGCTGCGGTCGGCTCGTTGACGATGCGCATGACTTCGAGACCGGCAATCTGCCCGGCGTCCTTTGTCGCTTGCCGCTGGGCGTCATTGAAATATGCCGGAACCGTGATGACAGCCTTGCTGACCGCGCTGCCGAGATACTCTTCCGCCGCCTGCTTGAGCTTCTGCAGGATCATCGCGGAGACCTCGGGAGGGGAATACTCCTTGCCGCCGGCATTGATGCGGACGTCGGCGTTCGAGGCGCGCACCACCTGGTACGGCACCATCTTCATCTCTTCATTCACTTCGTCGTGCTTCCGGCCCATGAACCGCTTGATGGAGAACACGGTGTTCTCCGGGTTCGTCACGGCCTGGCGCTTGGCCACCTGACCGACGAGCCGCTCGCCCGACTTCGTGAATCCCACCACCGAGGGGGTAATGCGACTGCCTTCGGGGTTGGTGATGACGACAGGTTCGCCACCTTCCATCACCGCCACTACGGAGTTCGTCGTCCCCAGGTCGATGCCAATAATCTTGCTCATGTACTCTGTCCTCGCCTTCGTAAGCTTTATAACATTCGAAGTATAAAATGTGAGCAACGACTTGTCAAGGCCTGCCATATGCAATTTGTGAAATGCCGTTAAGCCGGTGATATAGTTGGTGTTGCCAACCTGCCTATTCGGAAGAGGTCGACCCATGCTCCCCCGTCTGGCCGTCACCTTTGTTCTTGCGGCGTTCTGCGCGATTCCGCTGAGGGCACAGACCTCCGAAGTTTCATCTGACGCCGGCGCCCCGGCGCATGTCGCGCACATTGAAGGCGCGGCGTCGCTCGAGCGCGAAGGACGCGCGGACAACGCGCCGCTGAACATGCCGCTGCTGAGCGGCGACCGGTTACGCACCGGGACGGATGGCCGCGTCGAGGTTCTGTTTGCGGACGGCAGCACCCTGCACCTCGACATGCGTTCGACCGTGGACATGCAGTCGGACGATCTCGTCCGGCTGACGGACGGCCGGCTGCGGTTGAACGTCCACGGACCTGCCCGGAGCGTCGCTTACCGCATCGACTCGCCAGCGGGATCAGCCCGCATCACCCAGGCGGGCGAGTACCGCGTCTCATTGCTGCGCGGAACCAACGACCTTCAGCTCGAACTCGCGGTCGTGCGCGGCGCCGCGGAGATCTTCACGGACGAGGGCTCGACGCCGGTTCGCGCCGGCGAGCGTGCCTATGCGAGCGCGGGCCTGGCGCCGTCGTACGCCTTTACCTACAACTCGGCGACGTGGGACGCGTTCGATCGCTGGTCGGAATCCCGGCGCGATGTGCGCCTGGGCGTCTCGTCGCAGTACCTGCCGGCCGACATGCAGGCGTATGCGCCGCTGCT
>JANPCT010000280.1:0-1660 GCA_031431095.1 Acidobacteriota bacterium
TGATCCAAAGGGGATGGCCCGAATCATCGCCATCGTGCCGGATGTGTCGAATGTTGCTCCTACAGGTTGGGCAATGCCAAGCAGTTTCCCGACTTCCAACCCGGCAAATTCCGCACGGCGTCTTTTGAGATAGACGCCCATGACCACGGAAAAGAGGATCACGACGAAGGTCGTCGCGTAGACTTCCTTGCGGCTCGGCCACGTCACGCGGCCCATCTCGTTGCGAACCTCGGAGAGGAAGCGCCGCGAGCGCCCCCACCATCCGGTCACGCCGTCGCGCGCCCGTCCTGCAAATGAGTCTTCCTGGTCAGCCGCCAATGATTTCACCCGTCAGATCCTCGTCGTCCTCTTCAACCTGGCAGGACAGGAGGGAATCGAACCCCCAACCCCCGGTTTTGGAGACCGGTGCTCTGCCAATTGAGCTACTGTCCTTCTATTGGCGCTCGGGGCCGCCGCTCCGCGGCGGTGCCCTCCGGCCCCTCGCTTAAGCTCACTTCACTCGCTCGCGCGTCGCCGCTCGCTCCGTTCCGTTCGCCCGGCAAACGGCAATCGCCAATTACTTCGTCTCTCTATGCGAGATGTGCTTGCGGCAGAAGCGGCAGTACTTGCTCAACTCCAAACGCTCGCTGGTCTTCTTCTTGTTCTTGGTCGTGCTGTAATTGCGCCGCTTACACTCGGTGCACGCCAGGGCGATGATGTCTCTCATGGCGCCTACTCAAGAATTTCCGAGATCGTGCCGGCGCCGACCGTGCGGCCGCCCTCACGAATCGCGAACCGCGCGCCCTTTTCGAGCGCCACCGGCGTGTGCAGCGTCGCGGTGATCGACGTGTTGTCGCCCGGCATCACCATCTCGACGCCTTCCGGCAGCTGCAGCGACCCCGTCACGTCGGTCGTGCGGATGTAGAACTGCGGACGGTAGCCGTTGAAGAACGGGGTGTGACGGCCGCCCTCTTCCTTCGAGAGGATGTAGACCTCGCCCTTGAACTTCGTGTGCGGCTTGATCGTGCCGGGCTTGCAGAGGACCTGGCCGCGCTCGACGTCGGCCTTTTCCACGCCGCGCAGCAGCACGCCGACGTTGTCGCCCGCGACGCCCGAGTCCAGCAGCTTGCGGAACATCTCGACGCCGGTCACGATCTTCTTCTCGGTCGGCTTGAACCCGACGATCTCGATTTCCTCGCCGACCTTGACGGTGCCGCGCTCGATACGTCCGGTGACGACGGTGCCGCGGCCCGAGATCGAAAACACGTCTTCGATGGGCATGAGGAAGGGCTTGTCGACGTCGCGCTGCGGCATCGGGATATAGGTGTCGAGGGCCTCCATGAGCTTCGACACCGACTCGACGCCTTCGGGATCACCCTGGAGCGCCTTGAGCGCCGACACGCGCACCACTGGCGTGTCGTTCCCAGGGAACCCATAGCTCGTCAGCAGCTCGCGCACTTCGAGCTCGACCAAGTCGACAAGTTCCGGGTCGTCCATCATGTCGACTTTGTTCAGGGCGACGACGAGGTACGGCACGTTGACCTGGCGGGCCAGGAGCACGTGCTCCCGCGTCTGCGGCATTGGACCGTCCACACAGCTGACCACCAGAATCGCGCCATCCATCTGCGCGGCACCCGTGATCATGTTCTTGATGTAGTCGGCGTGGCCCGGGCAGTCGACG
>JANPCT010000281.1:0-3233 GCA_031431095.1 Acidobacteriota bacterium
ACCCCTTCTGCGCCAGCCATTCGCGCGCCGCGGGTTCGAGCGTGATCGCGATGCGCCGCTCGGCGAGTTGCGCCTCGAGCTGCAGCACGAACTTCTCGACGATCGTCTCCATGACGGCTGGCGTGAGCGGATCGAAGGAGACGATCGCGTCCAGGCGGTTGCGGAACTCAGGGCTGAACACCTTCTCGATGGCGTGCTTGGATCTCTGGTGCGCCGCCTTCTGTCTGTTGTCCACCGTCCGCGCCGATTCCCCCGATTCCCAGAACCCAATGCTCGCACTGCTCAACTCGCGCGAGCCGGCGTTCGACGTCATGATCAGCACGACCTGGCGGAAGTCCGCCTTCCGGCCGTTGCTGTCGGTCAGTGTCGCGTGGTCCATGACCTGCAACAGGATATTGAAGATGTCGGGATGGGCCTTCTCGATTTCGTCGAGGAGCAGGACCGCGTACGGGTGCTGCCGCACGGCATCGACGAGGAGGCCGCCCTGTTCGAAGCCGACGTATCCCGGAGGCGCGCCGATGAGTCTCGCGACGGCGTGCTTTTCCATGTACTCGCTCATGTCGTAGCGCGCGAATTCGTTGCCGAGGTGCAAGGCGAGTTGCTTCGCGAGCTCGGTCTTGCCGACGCCCGTGGGTCCGGTAAAGAGAAAGGCGCCGGCGGGACGGTCCGGCTGCCCGAGCCCCGCGCGTGAGCGCTTGATCGCGCGCGCGACGAGCTTGACGGCTTCATCCTGACCGAACACCACGCGGCCGAGCGATTCCTCCAGCGTCTTCAGTCGATCCTTGTCGGACGAAGACGCCTGCTTCGCGGGGATGCGCGCCATGCGCGCGACGACCTCCTCGACCTGCGGCACGCCGACATCCAGGACGGCGACGGGTTCCTTGTCCACGCGTGGCGGCGCCGCAAGCCGCGCCTTGGCGCCGGCTTCGTCCAGCACGTCGATGGCGCTGTCGGGCAGGCGGTAGTCGCGGAGGTGCCTCGAGGCGAGCTTGGCCGCCGCCTCCAGCGCATCGTCCGAATAGCGGACGCGATGATGTCCTTCGTAGCGCGAGCGGAGACCCTGCAGGATTCTCACGGCTTCCTGGATGCTCGGCTCGTCGATGGTGTCCTTCTGCAGGCGGCGCGCGAGCGCCCTGTCCTTTTCGATGTGCTTGTAGTCTTCGTGCGTCGTCGAGCCGACGAGACGCAGCTCGCCGGTCGTGAGAATCGGTTTGATCAGCGTGGCCAGGTCCATCGTGCCGCCCGTGGTCGCGCCGGCGCCGACAGTGGAGTGAATCTCGTCGATGAAGAGGATCGGCATCGTCCTCTTGGCGAGCGCGTTGATGACCGCCTTGAAGCGCTCTTCGAAGTCGCCACGGAACCGCGTGCCGGCCAGGAGTGCGGCGGTGTCGAGAGAGAAGACTTCCGCGCCCTGGAGCACCTCCGGGACATCGTCCTGGAGAAGGCGCGCAGCCAGGCCTTCGGCGAGCGCTGTCTTGCCGACTCCGGCGTCGCCCACGAACACCGGATTGTTCTTGCGCCGCCGGCAGAGGATCTCCAGGGTCCGCTGCAGCTCCGGGAGGCGGCCGATCAGCGGATCGAGCGCGCCGTCCTTGGCGCGCGCGGTGAGATTGACCGCGTAGGCGCCGAGTGGATCGCGGGACGTCGCCGTGCCGCGGTCGCCGCCGCCCGCGTCGGCGTCGCCCGGCGGTGTCTCCGCCTCGGCGGCGCTGCCGGACGAAGACGGCGGGACCTTGCTGATCCCGTGTGTGATGTATTCGAGAACGTCGAGGCGCGACACCCCCTGCGCGGCGAGCAGCTGAGCCGCGTACGACTTCGACTGCTGCAGCGTCGCGGCGAGGACGTCGCCCGACTGGACCTCCTGGCGACCGGCGCTCTGCACATGCAGGACGGCGGTCTGCAGGACGCGGCGGAACGCCATCGTCTGATCGGGTTCCTTCTGCTGCCCCTTCTGGAACTGCTCGATATGTTCGTCGAGATATTTGTCGAGGTCACGGCGAAGCTGCGGCAGGTCGGCGCCGCACGCCGCGAGGATCCGCTCGCCGTCGGGATCGTGCGCCAGCGCGTAGAGCAGGTGCTCCAGCGTCAAATGCGTATGATGGCGCGCCGCCGCTTCGCGGTATGCGACGGTGAGAATCACCTCGAGTGACGGGCTAAACATTGGTGTTGGCTTTCACTCCGGCTCCATGGACGCCCGCAGCGGGAAGCCGTTGCTGCGCGCGAGGTCGACGACGGCTGCGACCTTCGTCTCCGCGACCTCGAAGGGATACACGCCGCAGAGCCCCATGCCCTGGGTGTGGACCGCCATCATGATGCGATAGGCCTCGGCCGGGCTCTTGTTGAAGAGGGTTTCGAGAATCTCGATCACGAAATCCATCGTGGTGTAATCGTCGTTGAGCAGCAAAACCTTGAACAGTTCAGGTTTCTTTGTCTCCTGCTTTATCCGTTCGAGGATCTCGCCGCCCGTCTGGCGCTCGGTTCCGGCCATGGTGCCTCTCCATGTTACGGCGAATCGAGCGGGTGATGCGGCAGCCGCCTAACGATCCGGCACCTTCGTCGGGGCGCGCAGCGAGATGCCGCGGCGGGTAACCGAGACGTTGAGCTTCCCGGACGGTTTGACGCCGTCCGGCAACGCGTACTCGATCACGTACTGCGCCTTCAACGCGTCGGCGAGCTGCTGCAGCCCGCCCGCCACTCCGGCCGCGGCGATGATTTCCTCGCGCCGTCCGCCGGACTGCTTCGGGCCGTCGCCGAGCACCTCGTTCAGGTTCATGTTTTCGCCGAGCAGGGCCTCGGGGGTTGAGGGATTCGATTGGGCGCGCAACGCCGAGTTGACGACGGTGACGACGTGGAGCGAGGCGCCGCTCTGGCGCAGGTTGTCGAGCACGTGGTTCGCCGGCAGCGTGCTGTGCTCCATGCCTCCGACGGTGAGCGCGACGATGACGGGGCGCGGCGCCTTGCGGCGCTCGAGCTCCTTGGCGGTCTCGGAAATGCCGTCGAGCAGCTGTCCGCCGTCGTCGGTCGATGGCCGTGCCGTCAGCTGGGCGATCGCCGCGCTGAGGGTTTCGGTGCTGGTGGTGTAGTCGGCAAGCCGTAGCACCTGACCGGTCACGGTGCTGATCGCGAACTCGGCCCGCCCGAGCAGCGATCCGATGAACTTGCCGACGGCGTATCTGAAGATGCCGGTGCCGTTGTCATCGACGATGATCGCGACCTGCATGAGACTCGTGGCG
>JANPCT010000282.1:0-4372 GCA_031431095.1 Acidobacteriota bacterium
CCTACTTCTGGCGCGAAATGGATCAGATCCGGGCTATCGTCACGCAGACGGTGCCCGAGCTCGTGAAAGCGCGCCCGTACGACACGCTTCGGATCTGGAGCGTACCGTCGGCGAGCGGCGAGGAGCCGCTGACCCTCGCGATGATGCTGGAAGAGGAGGGATGGTTCGACCGCGCGGCAATCGAAGTCCACGGCAGCGACGCCAGCCCGGCCGCGATCGAGCGGGCGCGTGCCGGACAGTATCGCGAGCGCTCCTTCCGCGCCCTGCCGCCGAGGCTTCGCGAGAAGTACTTCGACGCCGGGCCGGGCATCTGGACGGTGAACCCGGCGCTGCAGCGTCGCATTACGTCGTGGAGTGTCGTCAACCTGTTCGACACCGGGGAGGTCGCAGAGCGGGCGCGAGTGCCGATCCTGTTCTGCCGCAACGTGTTCATCTATTTTTCGGAAGCCGGTATCCGGCGAGTGGTCGAACAGTTCGCGGACGCGATGCCGACGCCGGCCTATCTGTGCGTCGGCGCCTCTGAGTCGCTGCTGCGGATGACCGCGCGATTCGAGCTCGAAGAGATTGGCGGAGGATTCGTCTACGTCAAGCGGCGCTGAAGACCCAGGCAGAAGAGGTGTGATGTCCAATATCGTTCGTGTGCTCGTGGTCGACGACTCCGCCTACGTCCGCAAGGTGGTGTCGCAGATGCTGGAGCGCAGTCCCTTCATCGAGGTGGTGGGCACCGCCCGCGACGGCAGCGAAGCGCTGGAGCAGGTCGAGGCACTGTCGCCCGACGTCGTCACGTGCGACCTGAACATGCCGGTCCTCGACGGCGTGGGCTTCGTCCGCGCGCAGATGGCCAGGCGGCCAGTCCCGATCGTCATCATCAGCATTGCCGCCGAGTCGGGCGAGCAGGTGCTCGCCGCCCTCGATGGCGGCGCGATCGACTTCATCCAGAAGCCGACGGCGCTCGCCACCGAAAAGCTCATGGATATCGGCGATGAGCTGGTCGCGAAAGTCAGGGCCGCCGCGCTGGCGCCCCGCCGCGCGCTCCAACCCCCGGCCGTTTCCACCCCGCGCGCGATGCCCAGGCGCGTCAAACGCGGCGCCGTGGACATAGTGGTCATCGGCATTTCGACGGGAGGGCCGCAGGCGTTGAAAGTGCTCATTCCGCAGTTCCCGGCGGATTGCCCGGTGCCGATCGCGATGGTGCTGCACATGCCGATCGGGTATACGGAGATGTACGCGCAGAAGCTCAACGACCTCTCCGCCGTCCATGTGATCGAGGCGAAGGGGGGCGAGGAAGTGGTCCCCGGCCTGGCGTTTCTTGCGCCGGCAGGGCGCCACCTGACGTTCGTCGGCAGCGCAGGGCGCGTGTTCACCCACCTCGACGTGAAGCCGCTCGACACACCGCACCGGCCCGCCGTCGACGTCCTGTTTCACTCGGCAGCCGACGTCTACGGCTCGCGGGTGCTCGGCGTCGTGATGACCGGGATGGGCAGTGACGGACGCGAAGGCGCCGCCTGGATCAGGGCGCGCGGCGGGAGTATCCTGACGGAGGCGGAAGAAAGCTGCGTCGTGTATGGGATGCCGCGGTCTGTCGTGGAAGCGGGCCTCAGTGACGATACCGTGCCTCTCGAACGTCTGGCGCAGAGCATCATGGAGAAGTTATGAGCGCCAAAGTACTCCTCGTCGACGATTCCGGCCTGGCGCGGCGCAGCACGCGCCGGCTCCTCGAGGAGGCGGGCTACGCGGTTGTCGAGGCGGAGGACGGCCTGTCCGCGCTCGAGCGCTTCGCCGTCGAAAAGCCTCACGTCGTCATGCTGGACCTCGTCATGAAGGGAATGTACGGCCTTGATGTGCTCGAGAAGCTGCGCGAGCTGGACCCCGCGGTCAAGGTCATCGTCGTGTCCGCCGATGTGCAGACGTCTTCTCATGAGATGGTGCGGGCGGCCGGTGCGGCGGGCTTCGTCAACAAACCCGCGGCACCCGGGCAGCTGGTGAGCACTGTGGCGCTTATCCTGAGCGGTGGATCGTCGTGGAGCTGACGATCACACAATACGACGGCCTGGTTGAGTTTCTCAACATCGGCTTCGGCCGCGCCGCGTCTGCTTTGTCGTCGCTGACCGGTCATCGCGTCCTGCTCGAAGTGCCGCAGGTCTCGATTCATCCGATTGCGGAACTCAGCAAGGCGCTCCGTCCGCTGTTGTCGGACCAGGTCGCCAGCGTCCATCAGATATTCGCCGGGCCGGTCGGAGGCGACGCCCTGCTCATCCTCGACCACGCCGCGGCCGGCAGTCTCAAGGAGCTGCTGACAAACGAGCCGGCCTTGCCGCTGCCGCTCGACGCCTCGGCGCGGGAAGTCCTCACCGAGGTCGGCAACATCCTTCTCAACGCCTGCCTGGGCACCTTCGGCAACATCCTCAAAGTGCAGGTGTCGTTCTCGGTTCCGCAGTTGAACCTCGACACCCTGCATCACGTCATGCAGTCGCTATTGATTAACCGCGAAGGATTGCGCTTCGCGCTGGTGGTGCAGGCCGGGTTCAAACTCAAACACGCGGAGGTCACCGGCTACATGGTGATCGTGCTGAGCGTGGCATCGCTCGATCGCCTGATTCGCGCGGTCGGGGAATGGGAAAGCGGTCACGGGGAGATCCGCCCTTGACCAAGCGCGGCCCCGGCGCCGATCTGATCACCGCGGCGATGGTCCGCTGGTTCGACGAGGTCTCCGCCCAGGGCATCTTCACGACTGACGTCGATCTGGTCGTGCGCAGCTGGAACCGCTGGCTCGAACAGCACACCGGCCTGGCGCCCGGCCAGGTGATCGGGCGGCCGCTCTTCGAGGCGTGCCCGGACCTGGTCCGCCGCGGGTTCGAGCCGCACTATCGCGCCGCGCTCAACGGTGAAGCGCGAGTGCTGGCGCAGCGCTTCCACAGGTATCTGATTGCCGGCCGCAGCGGCGGCGCCGTTCAGAGCGCCCGCATCGCGCCGCTCGAAGCGAACGGTGCGGTCGTCGGCACCGTCACCGTCATCGACGATGTCAGCGACCGCGTGGCCAGCGAACGCGAGCTGCGCAGCCAGATCGCCACCTCCGAGTCGGCGCGCGTCATTGCTGAAGAAGCGGTGCGCGTGAAAGACGAGTTCCTCGCCACGCTGTCGCACGAGCTCCGCACCCCGCTCAACGCCGTGCTCGGCTGGACCAAGATCCTCCTGTCGCGACAGGTCGAACCGGCGATGATGGCGCGCGCTCTCCAGGTCATCGATCGCAACGCCGAAGCGCAGACGCGGCTGATCGACGACATGCTCGACATGGCCCGGATCATGAGCGGCAAACTCCGCCTCGAGCTCCAGCCAATCGATCTCGCTGCCGTCGCCTTCAGCGCAGTCGATGTGGTCGCGCCGGCCGCCGCCACGCGAGGCGTCGAGATCGTCCGCCGCCTCCATGTCGAGGCGCCGTGGATGATGGCGGACGCGGACCGGCTGCACCAGATCATCTGGAACCTGCTGTCGAACGCGGTCAAGTTCACCGAGGCGGGCGGACGGGTGACGATCGGCATCACGCGCGAGAAAGACGTGCTGTCGCTGTACGTCGAGGACACCGGGCGCGGCATTTCGCCCGACTTCCTGCCGCAGATGTTCGAGCGGTTCCGCCAGGCGGATTCATCGTCGAGCCGGCGACACGGCGGGCTTGGACTTGGCCTGTCGCTGGTCCGCCAGCTCGCGGAGCTGCACGGCGGGACCGTTCGAGCCACGAGTCAGGTCGGCGCCGGCAGCCGCTTCACCGTGAGCTTTCCCGGCCGCACCGAGGTGACCGCCGGCGACGATGTCATGACCCGGGTGGAACGGGTCAAGGGGCTCGAACACGTCCGGGTCCTCCTCATCGAGGACGATGCCGACGCGCGTGAGATCCTCGGGACCGCGATGCGTCACCAGGGGATGGAGGTCACCGAGACGAGCCGGGCCGGCGATGCGCTTGCGGCATTGGACGCCGCAGTAGCCGGAGGCGTCACACCACACGTGATCGTGTCCGACATCGGCCTTCCCGGCGAAGACGGCTACCAGTTGATGGCGCAGCTCGCGAGCCGGTCCGGCATCGACGGCGGTGCCATTCCGGTCATTGCCGTGACCGCCTACGGGCGGCCGGAGGACAAGCGGCAGGCGCTGGCTGCCGGCTTCCGCCTGCACCTCACCAAGCCGGTGTCGCCGCAGGCGCTCGCGGCCGCGGTCGCGAGTGTCCTCGCCGCGCCACGAGGTGCAGGGTAGAATGCCACATGCCAACTGAGCCCCACCAGACTTTCAAGAATCACGCGAAGTTCGTTCCGCTGTTTCACTTCGTCGCGGTTCCAATCCTGCTGGTGAATTTTATGTGGTCGGCCTCGCGCGCGGCGAG
>JANPCT010000283.1:0-3401 GCA_031431095.1 Acidobacteriota bacterium
GCGGTGCTCGGTGCGCGGTGCTGAGTACGCACGCCGCGCCGAGCGCTGCGCAGTCCGCACTCCGCACTTCGCACCGAGCACTAAGCCCTAAGCCCTCCGCACTGATATACCTGCTCGTCGCCCTGGCCTGGTCGTGGCCGCTGCCGCTTCACCTTGCCAGCCGGTTCACCCACGATCCCGGCGATCCGCTGCTCGTCACCTATCTGATCTGGTGGAACGCGCAAGCCGTGCCGCTGACCGCGGCGTGGTGGTCGGCGCCGTACTACTGGCCGATGCCGGGAGCGCTGGCGCTGACCGAGCACCTCGCCGGGCTGTCCGCGATCACCACCCCGCTGCAGCTTCTTGGTGCGTCGCCCCTGCTCGCCACGAACGTCGTGTTGATTGCATCCGCGTGGTGGAGCGGCCTGGCGACACATGCGTTGATGCGGCGTCTCGGCGCGTCCGTCATGGCGTCCTTCTGCGCGGGCCTGGCGTTCGCGTATGCGCCCTATCACGTCAGCCAGTTGGGGCACCTCCAGCTTTACGCCTGCTGGTGGCTGCCGCTGACGCTGCTGGCGATGCATGCGTACTACGACGAGCGGCGCGGGCGATGGCTTGTGCTGGCCGGCGTGTCCTGGCTGCTGCAGGGGCTCACCAACGGCTACTTCCTGTTGTTCGTGCCGGTGCTCGTCGGCTGCTGGCTCGCTTGGTTCACAAGACGCGCACAGCTGGGCGCGGCCCTCGGCCTGTTACTCGCCTTTGCCACCGCCGCGATGGCGGCGCTTCCGTTCCTGCTGAAGTACTACATGGTTCAGACATCGCTCGGGCTGTACCGCAGCGCCGGGGAAATGGCCGGGTACAGCGCGCGCGCCAGCTCGTTTCTCAGCGCCACCCCGCTGCTGCGCTTCTGGCACACCCAACCGCCGGCGACGACCGAGCATTACCTCTTTCCGGGCGTCACCGCGCTGGGCCTCACGCTTGCCGGCGCCGTGCTTGGCTGGCGCGATCGACGGCTTGGCTTCTACGTGCTCGCGGCACTGCTGATGACCGCGCTCGCGATGGGACCAGCGTCCATCCCCCGGTCCGTCGGCGCGTTATGGCATCCATACACGGTGTTGGCGTGGCTCCCGGGGTTCAGCGGCCTTCGTGTGCCGGCGCGTTTCTACATGCTCGCGGTCCTCTGCCTCGCCGTGGCCGCGGGCCTCGCCTTTGACACCATCGCGGCGCGTCTTCGAGGCAAAGGCGCCAGCGCAGCGCTCGCGGTCATCGTCTTCACCGGGCTCGTCGTGGACGGCGCCATCGCCGGCATGCCGCTTGGCGTACCCCCAGGCCAACTGCTACTGCCCGATCGAAGCGCACGCGTCGTCTCGCTGCCGTTCGAAGACGGCCGCGTCAGCGTGTTCGCGATGTATCAGTCGATGACGCACCGGTTACCGGTGATCAACGGTTACGCGGGCTACGTGCCGCCCCACGCCGACGTGATCGAGTGGGGGTTGCGGCGACGCGATCCCACGATACTGACGGAGCTGAGGCGTGGTCATCCTCTATATGTGACCGTCGCGGCGACCGAACAGTCGCTCGCCTGGACGGCCTTCATGGACGCGCAACCCGCCGCCGAGTTCATCGGCGTCGAAGGCGGCGGGCGCCTGTACCGGATGCCGGCGTCTGCCTACCCCGCTGAAGTACGCAGCGGACGCGTGCTCCCCGAAACCATCGCGAGCGCATCGACAGGGTGGCTGACGGTCGATCTGCAGTCCGCGCACCCGATTCGCAGCATCGAGCTCAATACCTACGGCAACCTCGTGCGACTGCCAAAGGACCTCCACGTGCAGACATCTGTTGATGGAACGGGCTGGACGACCGCCTTCGACGACCGTCCGGGCGGGCTCGTGCTCGCCGGCGCACTGCGCGCGCCGCGCCTGATGCCGATACGGATCGACATGGCGGACGTCGCCGCCCGCTACCTGCGGGTCAACGCGCCGGCGTTTGGAACGCGCGCGCTGACCGTCTTCGTCCCCTGAGCGCGTCAGCGCGACGCTGTGTCCTTCAGCGCCTCGAAGAGGATCTGAATCGCCGGGCCGAGGGCGTCGACCGGTATGAACTCGGCATCGCCATGCATCGAGAGGATCGACGCCGCGGGAATGATGCCGGGGAAGATCCCGTAGCTCTTCACGCCACGCGGACGAAAACCGTTGGAGTCCGTTCCGTAGGGAACCGTCATGGGAGTCACGGTCGCCTCGGGATGATGCCGCTTGATGGCGGCTTCGAGCGCGCGGTACAGGGGACTGTCCTGCGTGCTCACCACCGGATCGTCTCCCGCATTCACGACCTCTATCGTGATCGTCGGATCGGCGAGCCGCCTCTCAATCTCCTTGATCCACTGCTCCGCTGTCGTCCCCGGCAGCAGACGGCAGTCGAGCGTGGCTTCCGCCACGGAAGGGATGACATTCACTTTCGGCGGGTCACCGACGCCGGAGCGAAGGCTCGTCAACGAAATCGTGGACCGCTGGATGGCATTGTTGAATTTGTTGTCGGTCAACGGGCCGCCGATCCGCGCCTTCATCGTATCGACAACGGGGAAGGGTGCGGCGGCGATCGGCTCGGCAAAGAGCCGCGACAGCGCCTTCATCAGCCGCTCGTTGGGGTTGCGATCGTGCGGTTGTGAGCCGTGGCCGGCCACGCCTTCGGCGCGCAGCCGCAGCCACATGATCTTCTTCTCCGCCACCGAGATGCCGAAGACGAGCTTGCCCGGCGTGAACATGTCGCGGCTGCCGAACCCCCCCTCGTCGATGACATACTCGGGATCCAGCTCCGCGTAGTGATTCGTGCGCATCCACGCCGCGCCCATCTCGCCGCCGATCTCCTCATCGGGCACGAACATCAGAAGCACGTCTCGCGTCAGCGGCGCCTTCTGGCGATGCAGCATGATGAAGGCGTACAAATACGACGTGCCGATCCCTTTCATGTCGATCGTGCCGCGTCCCCACATCCGGCCGTCCATGATCTGCGCCCCGAATGGGTCGCTCGCCCAGCGCGCCGGATCGGTCGGGACGACGTCCATGTGGCTCTCGAGGAGAATGGCTTTGCCGCCGGTGCCGTTGCCCTTCAGTCTCGCGAGCAGGATGGACCGCCCGGGGGCCGACTCGTACCGCGTTGTCTCTATGCCTTCGCGCTTCAGGATCGCGGCCAGGTAGTCGGCGGCCGTGCTGACGTCGCCGGGAGGGTTCGAGGTGTTGATGCGGACGTAGCCCTGAAGGGTTTTCAGGGCCTCGGCCTCGACGGCCTTCCAGTCGGTGGTCTGCGCGGCCGAAAAAGAGAACAGGAGGACGCCAGCGATGGTGCGGAACATTGGCTGATTCTACATCCGGCCGCCGGATGCTAGGATTCGAACCGAGGTGCTCTATTGATGCGTGATCGCCGTG
>JANPCT010000284.1:0-5850 GCA_031431095.1 Acidobacteriota bacterium
CCATGATTTTCATCCGCGCGACGAGCCCCTCGTGGACCCACTTGGGCAGGTCCATGACCTCCTTGAGGATGCCGTCGAGGCGGTGGCGAACCAGCACACCCTTCTCCGCCGGCTCGATATGGACGTCGCTGGCGCGGCTGGTGATCGCACTGTTGACGACGAGGTCGACGAGATCGATGATCGGCGCCGAGTCGCTGCCTTCGCGAGCGGCGGCCGGGCCGGCAACCGGCTCGAAGACGTCATTGTCGCTGCTGGGCACCAGTGCGGTGCCGGGTGAGGTCTCACCGTCGCGGGACGGCTTCTGCGTCGCCAATACGACCACGCCGCCCGCCACCGCGGTGTACTTGGCCAGCGCCCTGTCCGGATAGCCGTTCTCGATCGCCTCGAGGATGTCGGTGCGGGTGGCGACGACCTGCTTGATGCGATAGCCCGTCTGGAACTCGAGATCCTGGACGAGGCTGAAGAGAAGCGGGTCGGACATCGCGACCGTCAGCAGATTCTTCTCGAGCTTCACCGCCACGCACACGCGCTTGAGTGCGACCTCTTTCGAAATAAGCACGATCGCCGACGGATCCGGCGGCTCGTCGCTCAGGCTGGCATAAGGAAATCCGAGCTGGTAGGCAATCGCCTTGGTGATCTGCTTTTCGGTGGCGAGGTTCAGGCGCACGAGGACGGCACCGACGCGCTCGCCGGTCTTTTTGTGTTCCGCAAGGGCGATCTGGAGATCCTCCTCCGTGATCAGCCCCGCCTGGATGAGGCATTCCCCGATTTTCTTGCGCACTCGGTCCTCAGTTGTACTGCTGCCTCACCGGAATCGTGGAACTGGTCCACGCGGCAGAACAGCTACCGTCTGCCTCGTTCCACTCCCAGTACGCGTCCGCCCAGTCCGACGCGGATCCGCACCCCTGACGGCTCCTCGAACAGGACGCTGCGTTCGTCCATCCCGATGACGGTCCGGCGGCCAAGCAAGTCGCCCACGCCGACGATCTGTCCGCCCTCGACCGTAGCGTAGCGGCGGTCGCGTGACACGAGAATCGCGGTGACGCGCGGCAGGCCGTCCTTGAGCAGGACCGGCATCGGACGCTGCGTCGGGATGTACGCTGTCGGCGGCCGCGTGGACACCACGACCGCCTCGGGTGTATCGGCCGCAACCGGGGGCGGGTTCAGGGCTCGGCCACCAGTTGCCGCCTGGCGCACCGCGCGTGGCGGTGGCGGCGCAACAGGCGCAACCGCGGAGCGGGTAGGCGCACGGTCGTCGGGCCTCGGGTTATTGAGGGCCGGTTCGGCGCGGCTACCGACTCGCGGCAACAGCCGGCCGCTTGCCACGTCCGGCGGAGCGGGTCGTCCGGCCGGTGAAAGGGAAACAGGCGGAGAGACCTTGACGGTCGAGGGACCGGCGCTCGCGGGTCTACTGGCGCGTGCGCCTGCTGAAGGCGGGCTCGCCGCCGGCGTTCCGTGCGTGCTGGATCTGGCCGCGCTGACCGTCGCCGTCGATGAGGGTGGCGCAACCTTGGGCGGTGGCGACGGAGCCAGTGGCTTCGCGGTCGATACGTTCGCCTTCGGCGCCGGACTCGTCGCACTGGGCGGGCGTGACACAACAACGGGAGGGCCTAGCGCGGACGCGGCTGCTTTCGACGCCGCGCCGGGCGCGTTCGGCGGACGTGATCCAACCGCCGGCGCCGCCGGCGTGGACGCGACGGGTTTCGACTTCCCGCCCGGCGCGTTCGGCGGAGGTGATCCAACCGCCGGCGCCGCCGGCGAGGCTGCAGGCTTCGCTGGTGCAGCCGTCGCCGAGGGCACGCGCGGCAGGTCGCGGGACATAGCGGTCGGGGCCGCGACCTTTGGCGCCGGCGCCGCCACCGCCGATGACCCGTGAGCTACGGCAGATCCGCCCATCGCGGAACGCGACGCAACGGTCGCCGGCGGGATCGCCTCTGCTCGCTTCACCGCCGACCCCGGCGTCGCGATCGCAGCGGCTTGTCCCTGGTTCGCCGCTGCGCGCGGGTCACCACGAGACCGTCCCGACTCCGCGGTCGCCGGGCGCGGCTCGGTCTTCCCAGATGTCGCGCGCGCCTGCTGCGCTTGCCCGGTCCGGTTCTCCGGGACGCCGGGCCGCCATGCGGCGTACGACAGGTACCCGATGCCCGCGGCGGCCGCCGCCAGGGCGGCCACCCTGAGATACAGGCCTGTGGTGGCGGGCACGGGAGCCTTGCTGCCGTCCCACGGCCGCGACCCACGCGCGACAGTCGCCGCGCACGCGAGCCGGATGGCCGATGCGGCTTCGCGGAGCTTCTCGGCAACAGCCGGAGTGACAACCAGACCGTCGAGCGAGTCGAGCGTCTCGACCTCGACGTCGAGTTCCTCGATGAGCGGCATCGTCAGCGAACGCAGGTCAGGCAGGTTGCCGCACGTGACGATCGCTTCCACCGGCGCCCCCTGCTTGCGCGCTTCCGCCATGGCGCGCTTCACTTCGGGAGAGAGATACGACACAAGGGAGTAGCGCTGAAGAAGCCGCGCCTGGCTTCCCACGGCGCCGATGTTCGAGTCCCACACGAATGAATGCGCGTAGAGCTGCGTCCCGGGGCGGACGACGACGATCGCCACACCGCCGCAGTTGATGGCGATCCAGCAGGTGGAACCCTCGCCAAGCGGCCGCTTCAGGCGCGCCAGCGCCGCGAGGGCATTGCACGGTGAAACGACGCGGTCGATCTTGAAGCCGGCGTCGGTCAGCGGCTGGATCAGCGGGATGACGCCGGCGTCCTTGCGATTCGCGCCCTCCGGTAATCCCCAGATCACGGCACGGCAGCGCCGCGGCAGCCCCAGCGCGCGGCGCGTCTGTCGCAGCGCAAGCGTGAATGAATCGACGCCCGGGAAGGCGGCCGGATCGAGGATCTCCGCGGCGGACAAGTGCACCTCCCCCCGGCGCACTGACGTGCGCGCGAGGGCACAGCTGTCCGGCCCGAGTTCGACCGCGGTTATCGCCATTGTGCCTGGAGGAGCGATTCCATTAGACGCATGCGCCTTTCAAGCTGTAAAGCTGAGCCGTAACCAACCCCATCGTCTAAGATGTCTTCACTCCCACATGGAAGTCCCGGGGCTCCATACCGGCGACGCTCGCAGCCAGGCGAGCGCCCTGATCCGTGAGCGGCACACCGCCCTCGCCAACGATGTCGTATCGCAGATCGCGGACCTCGGCACCCCGCTGCCGCGGGAGGAACTGCATGGTTGCGCCGAACTCCTTCTTCGTCTGTTCGCCGCCAGTGTCGACGCCGGAGCACTGGATACGGGGTCCGCGGCCATGCGCGATCTCGGCCGCTATTCCCCGCCGCTGACGACTCGCCATCTGCTCGACGCCGTCCACCATGCCGAGCGCGTCATCCTCGACGAAGTCGCCCTCGATGCGCGGCTGGGCGCTACGTCCGAGCCCTGGGCGCTCGTCGCCCGGTCGATCCGGCGCGCCAGCCTCGAGATCGTTGGCGCCCACGCAGAACAGATCGCGGGTCGCGACGGGCCCGTCCGCGTGCACGACACCCTGACGACGCTGATCGCGGCCCCGGTGTTTCGCCTGGCGCTGTCGCAAGAGATTGAGCGCGCGCTCCGTCATAAACATGCGCTCGCCCTGCTGCTCTTCGACATCGACGATTTGGCGCAGATCAATCGCGAGCACGGCTGGGGCGTCGGCGACCGGCTGCTCGAACGAACCGGCATTCTCGCTCGCCAGTACTTCCGCACTCACGACTGGGCGGCGCGCCATGGCGACGATGCCATTGCGGTCCTGCTGCCGGAAACGAGCATCGACCAGGCGGCCCTCCTCGCCGCTGGGTTCCGTCAGATGGTGCAACAGCGCCTGGTTCTGCAGGATCACAAGACGGGCGCCAGCAAAGCTGTCACCCTGAGTGCCGCTGCCGTCGGCACCGACCTCGTGCAGTCCGACATCGACGCCGGACACGTATTGGCCGAAGCGGAAGCCGCGGTCCGCCGCGCCAAACTGAACGGCCGCGACGGTATCGAACGCGTCGCCCTGCTGCCGACCTCCGTCACCATCTTCGGCGCCGCGACGCTGCTGGGCCGGACGCCGCACGACATCTCGGTATTGATCCGTCAGGGCGCGCTGCCGGCGAGGCGGCGCGGCCGCCACCTGCACATCGACCGGGTCGTCATCGAGGTGTATCGCACGGCGCAGCGCTAACCTTCGTTGTCCTCGTACTCGTTCTTCAGCTTTGCCACGACCGACGGGTCGGCGAGTGTCGTGGTGTCCCCGAGCGCCTTCCCTTCGGCGATATCACGGAGCAGCCGGCGCATGATCTTGCCCGAGCGCGTCTTGGGAAGGTCGGCGGTGAACAGGATCTGATCCGGCCTCGCGATCGCGCCGATTTTCTTCACGACGTGATCCTTGAGCTCGGCCGCGAGGGCATCAGACGGGATCTGCCCTTCCTTGAGCGTGACGAAGGCGGCGACCGCCTGTCCCTTGATTTCGTGCGGCTTGCCGACCACCGCCGCCTCGGCGACGCGCGGATGATCGACGAGCGCGCTCTCCACTTCCATCGTCCCCAGGCGGTGCCCGGCGACGTTGAGCACGTCGTCGACGCGCCCGAGCAGCCAGTAGAAGCCGTCGTCGTCGAGGCGCGCGCCGTCACCCGTGAAATAGGAGCCGTCGGGCCACTGCGTGAAGTATTGCTTCACGAAGCGCTCGCGATCTCCGTAGATGCCGCGCAGCATGGCGGGCCAGGGCGTGGTGATGGTGAGGAGCCCGCCGCCCTTTTCGACGCGCCTGCCCTTCTGGTCGCGGATCTCGGCGATGACACCGGGGAATGCCTGCGTCGCCGAGCCGGGCCGCGTGCTCGTGATGCCGGGCAGCGGACTGATCATGATCATGCCCGTCTCGGTCTGCCACCACGTGTCGACGATCGGGCAACGCTCGCGCCCGATGTTGAGGTGGTACCAGATCCATGCTTCGGGGTTGATCGGTTCTCCCACCGATCCGAGCAGCCGCAGCGTGCTCAGGTCACGCTTCGCGGGCCACTCCGTACCCCAGCGCATGAACGCGCGGATCGCGGTCGGCGCGGTGTAGAAGATGGTGACGCCGTGGCGCTCGATGATCTCCCAGAAGCGATCCTTCTGCGGCCAGTCGGGCGCGCCTTCGTACATGACGACGGTGGCGCCGTTGGCGAGCGGCCCGTAGACAACATAGCTATGGCCTGTGACCCAGCCGATATCGGCGGTGCACCAGTAGACGTCGTCTTCTTTCAGATCGAAGACCCACTTCGTCGTCGCGTAGGTCCCGGTGAGATAGCCGCCGGTGGTATGGACGATGCCCTTTGGCTTGCCGGTGGTGCCGGAGGTGTAGAGGATGTAGAGCATGTCCTCCGCGTCCATGGCCTCGGGCTCGCAATACAGCGCCGCGTCCTGCATCAGGCGGTGATACCAGTGATCGCGCCGCTCCTGCATGTGCACGGGAATCGGCGCGCCGGCCTGGCGCTGCACCACGACGACGTGCTGGATAGAGGGCGTGCCGGTCAGAGCCTCGTCGGCCATCTGCTTGAGCGGGACGATCTGGCCGCGCCGGTAGCCGCCGTCGGCGGTCACCAGCAGGACGCACTGCGAATCGTTGATGCGGTCGCGCAAAGACTCGGCGCTGAAGCCGCCGAACACCACGCTGTGAACGGCGCCGATGCGGGCGCAGGCCAGCATCGCGATGGCCAGCTCCGGAACCAGCGGCAGGTAGAGGGCGACGCGGTCGCCGCGCCTTACGCCCAGTGACTTCAGCACGCTGGCGAAGGCATTGACCTGCCGGTAGAGATCCCAGTAGGTCAGCGTGCGACGGTCGCCGGGCTCCCCTTCCCAGATGAA
>JANPCT010000285.1:0-2118 GCA_031431095.1 Acidobacteriota bacterium
CCGCGGCGAGCGCCGCCGGCTGCTCTTTCGGCACCACCGCCACATCCTCACCGAACACGCCGTGCAACTCCACGCCGCCAGGGTTGTCGGACGAGATCACCGGAGTGCCGCACGCCAGTGCCTCGACCGCGACCGTGGGAAGCGCCTCGAGCAGCGAAGGCAGGATGAACAGATCGGCGGCCGCGCAATACCGGGCGACCACCGCGTTGTCAACGAGCCCTGCGAAGAGGACGTGCCGATCCACCCCTGCTGACTGCGCCGCAGCCTGCAAGGCCGGCAGGAGCGCGCCCGTCCCGCAGATCACGAGTTGTGTGTCGCGGTGCTCGCGGAGGATCGCGGGCATCGCTTCGATGAGATGGATCTGGCCCGCCAGTGGATGCAGCCGCTTGACGTTGACGAGCAGGTGCGCGGCGGAAAGTCCAAGCGCGCGCCGGGCGCTGTCCCGGGCTGCCGGATCGTGATAGGCGAACGATGCCGCGACCGGTGGATAGATGGTGTGCATGTGCGGGCGATCGAGGCCGAGCTGTCCGGCCCGGTCTCGTAACCCCTGGCTGTAAAACGTCACGGCGTCCGCCTGTGAATAGGTGCGCGTGAACAGATCAGGGCCGAACCGCTTTCTCCGATAGTGCCAGATCTCAGTGCCGTAGAGCGTCAGGACGACCGGCTTCCGCAGTGCGTGTGCCAGACCAGCGCCCACTTCCGCCAGCAAGCCGTTGCTGTGCACGTGCACGACGTCGGCATCCCTGATACACGCCCGGGCGTCGCGCCTGATGCGCCAGGCGCCGGCGATCGACCCGGTTCGCAGCGTGCGCTGCCAGAACGAGCGCCTGGTGCGTGGAATCCACGTCACCCTCGCGCGCCACTCCGCGGCTGACGCCGTCCCGGCGGCGGCAGCGGCTGGAGGATGTGCCAGGTAATGGACGATGTCTCCCTGGGCAGCCGCCCACTCACCGAGCTGGAAAGGCAGCAGGGCATTTGCCGCCTGCTCCGGGGGAAGGTGAGGAGTGACGTGAACGATTCGCATCAGTGGGGGGCGCCCACGCCGCGTCGATATTGCCGGTCGAACTCCGAAAAGGTTGCGGGCGTCGCTCCGAGCGTACGCGCGTATTCGAAAAACCGCTCCAGGCGATCGCAGAACGCGGCAAGCTCCGCCGGGCTCGTGTTGTACGGACTGCCGCCGACGATCGCTTCACTCGAGTGAAACAGCAGGTTCAGCACCGGTTCCCTGGCCTGCGCCAGGTCGCGCGCCAGCGACGTCATATCCGCGAGCGACGAGTAGGACGGGCGGAGCCATCGCATTCGCGCGATCCCCAGCTTCCGGAGGACACGCTTGGTGGTGTAGTTGCGGGGCGCGCGCGCGTAGAGATACTGCAGGCGCTTGGGCAGGGCGCGATGCAGCGCGGCCGAGACGGGGATCTCCAGCAACTGGCTCGCCCCCGGCCTCACGGCGCTGTCGTAGGACAGGAAGTACGGCGTCAGCGGCGCCTCGACGAAATCCGGGCCGCGCTTGTGCCCTTCGTAGAACAGCGGCGCGACGCTCGATTCCACCCTGTATCCGAGCCGCTCGAGTGCCGGCACGTGTGCTGCGGAAAAGCCGAATCGCCCGGATCGGTACGACACCGGGCGCTCGCCGACGGCGCGCTCGACCGCCCCGGTCAACGCCGCCAACTGCTCCTCGAACTGGCGCAACGGCAGGTTGGATGCGTAGGGGTGGCGCCGGACGTCCGCCGCGCTACAGGGCGGCGTCTCCCAGGCGTGATGATGCGCCCCGATCTCGCAGTCTCCCCCGGCGTTGAGCGCGCGCAGAACGTCCGCCGAGCGCGCATCCGCGGCGACCGGGTACGTGATCACGTAGGTTGGCCGCACCCCGTGACGCGCGAACAGCGCATGCAGCCTGGGCAGGGCGTAGATGTTCTCGAACCGCTGGTTCACCCGAGCGGCCGGATCCCACTGGTTGTCTCCCTCCGTGTCGATGCCTACGAGGAGGTGCATGGCGCGATCGGGAACCGAGCCGACACATTCATCTGTCCTGGTCCGAGTCGCCCAGAGTCACATGCCAGCGGTCGGTGCTTTCATAGAAGCCGTGCGGCACGTCGGTGCCATTCACCTTGACCACGA
>JANPCT010000286.1:0-2090 GCA_031431095.1 Acidobacteriota bacterium
GCGGATGGGAGACACCTTCACATACGCCGCGCAGCGCGCGCTCCTGCCGGGACAATCACTCGTCAAGGAATACACGCACGCCGACATCACCTCGTTCCCGGCGACCGGAACAGTCGATCCTGGAGTCAAGGAAAAGTCACCACTAGGTGAGGAGTACCGGCGCTTGCGTAGCGGAGCCTTTGCCGACTGGCGACTTGCGGTAGAGGGACGCGTCGCTGCACCTCGAACCTTCTCGCTTGCCGATTTGCAGCGACTGGCGTCGCGCTCGCAGATTACGCGCCACACCTGCGAGGAAGGATGGACCGCCATCGGCGAGTGGACGGGTGTTCCGCTCGGGGTGGTGCTCGATGCCGCCGGGGTGCTGCCGACCGCGAGGTTCGCGGTCTTCCACTCCTACGACGACTGGGTCGACAGCATCGACATGGTCGATGCCCTGCACCCGCAAACCATTCTCGCCTACGGCATGAACGGGCGTGACCTGCCCGTCCAGCATGGCGCACCGGTGCGGCTGCGGGTCGAACGGCAGATGGGCTACAAGAGCATGAAGTACCTACGCCGCATCGTCGTCACCGACGAGTTCGACGATGGGGGTCAGCGCGGAAACATCCAGAACGGGTGGGCGTGGTACACCGGGATTTGAACGATGCGACCGCGGCAGGCGCGGTCCGGAATGCGCCGGGGGTCCATCGCCAGGCCGCGTGCACCCTCCCTCGTGATTAAATGCTCTGGTGAGCGATCTTCCGCGTGTGGTCCGACGCCGCTCGGCCATTTCGGGCTGGGGCGTCTATGCCGCGCAGCCCATCGAGGAAGATACCCGCATCGTAGAGTACAAAGGCGAGCTGGTGTCGCAGGCGGAGGCCTGGCGCCGGGAGCTTCGCTATCTGCCGCGGCAGCGAATCTGGCTGTTCACGATCAACACTCGCCTGGCGCGAGACGCCGCGGTCGGCGGCAACAACGCGCGCTACATCAATCACGCGTGCCGGCCGAACTGCTATGTCGACGTGATCGGACGCCACATCTGGATCCTCGCCTCGCGCGCGATTCGCAAGGGCGAGGAGCTGACGTATGACTACAACACGGAGGGCGTCGCCGGCATTCCGTGCCGGTGCCGGCCGGGCTGCCACCGCATCATTTGAGCTCGTCGAGCGCCCGTATGGGGGCTAGAATGCCGAGATGACAGCGCATTTCGGCGCGCGCCTGCGCCAGCACCGGGAACAGCAGGAACTCTCGCTCGCCACCGTTGCGGACAGGACCAAGATCAAGCTGTCGCTGCTCGAAGCCCTCGAGCGGGGCGACATCTCGCACTGGCCGCCAGGGATCTATCGCCGCGCCTACGTCCGCGCCTACGCGAACGCGATCGGACTCGACCCCGACACCGTGGCCCGCGAGTTTCTCGAAGCCTACCCCGAGCCCGTTGAAGTCGTCGAGACCCCGCCACCAGCGACCGGCTTTCGCGGCCTCTTCGGCTCCGCGATCGGATCGTTGTCGCGCATCAGGCACACGGGATTGACGCCGCCGGCGAACCAGATCCCGCGGGTCACCCCGCAGGCGGAACTCCCCGACCGCGAACTCAATCACTCTGCTGAAGCCACCCGCGCCGCTGACGTCGAACGCACAACTGAAACGGTGCCGACGATGGGGCGGGTGCCATCGGCGGAACCTGGTCCGGTCGAAGACGACGTCCGCGGCGCGGCCGACCCTCCGATCGAAGATGCGCGAGAAACGGCGTCGCGCCCGGCCGTCGACGTCCAGCACCAGCCGGATCTGCTCGCCGCGGCGCGCGTGTGCACCGAGCTGGGGCGTGTCGAAACGGCCGATCAGGTTCAGCCGCTGCTCCGCGATGCCGCCGCGATTCTCAACGCTGCCGGACTGATCGTGTGGGTGTGGGACGCCGTCGCCGAGCAACTCCGCCCTGTCCTCGTGCACGGCTACTCGGAACATGTCGTGGCCCAGTTGCCGGGCGTCGGCCGTGACGATGACAACGTCACCGCCGCAGCCTTCAGGTCGGCACAGCCGGTCGCGATCAGCGGCACCGCCCGGACCAGCGGCGCCCTCGCCCTGCCGCTCCTCACGCCGGCCTGCTGTGCGGG
>JANPCT010000287.1:0-2520 GCA_031431095.1 Acidobacteriota bacterium
CACTGGAACCTGTCGCTCCAGTACAGCGCGCTGTACGTGAAGAAGGATCCCGCCGTGTTCGTGCGCAACGACGGCACGAACTCGATCGTCTACGGCCTGCCGCGCAACTGGGTCGGCGAGATGGCGATGGCGGTCGGCGACGGATGGAGCTCGAACAACCTGTCCCTCGCGACCGGCGAGCAACCCTAAGTTAGAGCTTGCCCGGAAATTCGGGTCGCCGAATTCGTGGATCCACCGCGCGCCGCAGTCGTTTCAGCCGCGGTGCACCCGATTGCGCGAGCCCGACGACCGTCGGACGGCGGCGCTCATCCAACGAGGACCATCCTTCTCCGCTTCGCCAACCCGCGAACGAACTTGTTCAGGTTGTAGCCGAGGACCGCACGCTGGCCGCACATCGCCATGGCCGGCGCCGAGCGGGCGGCCGGCTTGGTGAAGCCGTACTTGGAATGTTTCACCGTCCCGATTCCCGCTTCGACCTGCGCCCTTTGTTTCACCAGTTTGTCTTTGATCGCACCGCGCACCGCCCACTGAGTCCGTCCGCGGGGGGCCAGTGCCACATGCGTGACGCCCTTGGCCTTGAGCAGCGCTACGTTCTCCGCGCTGTGCCCGGCGCGGTCGTACGCGTAGCCCTCGGGTGGTTTGCCAAACAGCGCGATGTGATCGTCGACCGCCTTCACCGCAAACCGCGCGTCCACCAGCTCTCGACGATCTGAGGCGACGCGCGCGAGCAGGAATCCGCCGCCGAGTCTCGAAATCCCCCACTGCAGACCGAACTCCACCTTCTTGCCGGTCTTGCCGCGGACGATCGAATACAGCTGCGGGATGTGCACGCTGATGATCTTGTTCGCGGCGACGAAGCTCGTCTTGATCCAGTAGCGGATCTGCGGCAGGAGCTTGGTCATCGCTTCGTGCAGTCGCTTGGTCTTGGCATGCGCCACCTTCGCGTACTTGACCAAGCGCTGCCTGTGAGGCTCGGCGGCCTGAAGCGCACGAGCGAGGTGCTGTTGAACGCCCGCGACGAGGTCGGTCATCTCCGCCGTCAGCTTCATCCGCGCCTGCTTCGACTTCTCCTTCGCGAACAGCCGGAACTCCCGCAGCCGCTTTCGTCCCGCAGAAAATTTCGCTGCCATCGCAGCACCAAACGCCTTGAGCGCCCCGCCCGCCTTCGTGCTCGCCGCTGCGACCGCCGTCAGAAACGCCGCCATCAGATTCATCTCGTTCGGGTACGGAATCACGGCTTCCTGTGCCGTCGTATCCGCGACCAGAAGCTTCGGATCTGCCAGCCTCTCCTCTACGGCCTCGGTCACAACGTACTCGTTGAGCCGCTTCATCCCGTCCTCGCCCAGCAACTCCTCGAAGTCCTGGATCGTGTTCGCGTCCGGACTCCACTCGGTCTCCGTCAGCCCGCACAGGTAACGCGCCGGCGCGTAGTGCCGGATCTGATCCTCGGTCTCGCGATACGTGATCCGCCGCGTCGCTCGGAACACGACCGCGCCGATCAGCGCTCGCAGGTGAGGCGGGCGTCCCGCCGCATTCTTGAGCTTGCGGGCGCGAATCTCCTCGACGACCTCCTCCAGCTCGGTCCAGTCGAGCTCGTGGGTCAGCCGCACAAGTCGATGATTCATCTCCAGGGCGATCACCGGCTTGGTCGAACGTGCAAACAGCTCCGGCTGGCGATTGCCCAGCTTCCGTCGCGTACTCATGTTGGTCCTCTCGTCGAGACACGTGAATTCACGGTACGGATTCGAGCCGACTTGTCGATCCCGCCGCTCAGGTTTCTCGTCGAGACTTCACGGACGACGAGCGCCCCGCGTTGACGTGGAGGTTGACGTCGGCGTGGTCGTAGTCGTGGACCTTGACGGCGACGGCGGCGTGGACGTCGGCGTCTACGGGTGCGGGCATGGACCTCACACCATCTTCGTCAACATTGCGACAACGCCTTCCAACAGCTGGATCCCGCGATCGTACCGATCCACGGCGACCAGCTTTCGTAGCTTCAGGACGTCCAGCGACGCCGCGCATTCCATCGCTTCCCCGCGGGCGATCTTGTAGTGCTTCGAGCTGTCCGCATCCGACCACCGACCAGCTCCCCCCGCGATGTTCCGGACCACGGACTCCGCCGCGCGGATCAGCTGATCGGCACGCTCTGCGTGACCTCGCGGAAGGCTCTCCGTCACCTCCGTCGTCAGGACGAGGAATTCGATCGCACGTTGATACACGTCAAGTCGTTGAAAGCTCAGCATCCCGGGCCTATCGGCACAACGAGCCAACGGTTGCGTCCGGATGGCTGTCGATCGTCTACGGGCGAACGCCGAGGTCCACGCCGCCGTCGCCGTCAAGGTCCACGACGACGACCACCTCAAACGTCAACGTCAACGTCAACGCTCAGATCACTCGTCGAGGATTCCCCGAATTTCCGGGCAAGCTCTAAGTTAGCGGCGATCTTCGGCGCGCTCGCGCAGGCTCGTGAGCAAGGCGCCCCACCACATGCCGAGGTCGCCGATAAACTCGACGACGGGC
>JANPCT010000288.1:0-2278 GCA_031431095.1 Acidobacteriota bacterium
CGCACACCACCAGCTTGCCGTCCTTCCCGAGCAGGCGCTGCGCCGCCTCGCGCAGGAACGTCTCCGCCGGGTGGATGTGTGAAATCGCCTCCTGGACATAAATCATGTCGAACGACGGCAGCTCCGCGGCGAGCTCGATCGCGTTCCCGCACATGACCTGCATCTGAAACTCCGCGCCGAGCAGCTCGCGATAGAGAGCGGTGCGCACGGACGCAACCGCCACGCGCGCCGAGCTGACGTCGTTGGCATAGACACGCTTGCCGTGCAGCGCGAACAGAACCGCCTCGAATCCGTTACCGCAGGCGGCGTCCAGCACGACCGACACCGACGGTGATCGGACCAGCTCGATCGCGGGCTGCAGCTTCTGCGCGTAGTTATGATCCGTGAAGTACTGCTGCGGCGGCACTCGCGTGAAGGTTTTCAGGTAGGTCAGGTACTTGCCGCGCGCGGCGGGGTCCTCGATCGCAGCCGCCACGTGCGGCCCCTCGAGGCGGACGACTTCCCGATAGGACAGCGCCGCTTCGTAAGGCGGCAGACGGGGGATTTCGCGGCATCGGCGAACGATCTCCACGCGCCATGCGGCATCCGCCGATCCGTCCGGCACGACAGCGTTCGCTGGCGCTCCGTTCACGTCTGTATTTCCCATCACAGCGTCATCCTCGTCCCCGCCAGCTCGCGGTAGTACGCTTCTGTGGCCGCGATCATGTCGGCCTCCCTGTACAGACGGCTGACCAGATCGCGTCCGGACTGACTCATCACCTGTGCGCTCCGCGGGTGGTCGAGCAGCGCGCCGACGGCCGCCACGATCGCGGCGGGATCCCGGATGGGAATGAGCTTGCCGGTTTCATTGTCGCGTATCACTTCCGAGACACCGCCGACGTCCGTGGCCACCACCGGCTTGTTGGCGGCCAGCGCTTCGATCACCGCGAGCGGCGTACCCTCGAAATCGTTGACGGTGGGAAGCACGACGACATCCAGATTCGCGAGGATGTTCGGCACGTCGCGGCGCCATCCGAGGAAACGCACGCGGTCCTGGAGCCCGAGGCGCTCCACCAGCGCTTCGTAGTCCCGGCGGTTGTCGCCGTCACCCACCAGCAGAAAGAACAGGTCGTCGAACCGCCGCGCCAGATCGACGGCCGCGCGGATGAACACTTCCTGCCCTTTCATATTGACAAGGCGGCCGATGACGCCGGCGAGCCGGCACGACGCCGGCAGGCCGACTTCTTCACGCAGGGTCCGCGGCAGATTCGGGGCATCGAGATATTTCTCGAGCTTCAACCCGTAGCGCACCACCCGCAGCCGATCCGCGGAATCGATCCGTAGATTCACGAAGTCGCGCCGTTGCTTCTCGCTGACGACGATGCTGCCGGATCCAAGACGGGTGAGCACGCGTTCGCTCAGGATCGTGGCCTGTTCCTTCCACCGCTGCTCGAACACATAGAACGCCTTGGCGTGATACGTGTGCACGACCACCTTGACACCGGCAAGCCTGGCGGCCACGCGCCCGAGGGCTCCCGCCTTCGACATGTGCGTCCCCACCACGTCCGGGCGCTGCTGTCTGAAGAGACGCACCAGAGCGGCCAGCGCCGTGGCGTCCTTGATCGGATCCGGGTCGCGCTGCAGTTCGGGCAGTTCGAGCAATTGCGCACCCGCCCGCTCCGCGTCGGCGTTCATCGACCCTTCGGCGGCGCTCGGCGTGCCGACGACGAGCAGGCTGTCGTGACCGTAACGCTGGAAGCCCGCCGCATTCGAGATGATCGGGGGCGATGCCCCGCCGATGTTGAGGCGGGTGACGACATTGATGATCCGCATCAGGCGCGCGCGCTCATCGAGGCTGCGCGGTGAGGCCGGCATACACCGGCAGGATCCGTTCGACGGCGATCTGCTCCCACGTCAGATGAGCCACCGACGGCGCCGCCGCCGCCGCCATCCTCGCGCGCAGCGCATCGTCGGCTGCAAATCGCAGCATGGCGTCCGCGAAGCCCTCTGGCCCTGGAGGCGCGAGCAGTCCATTCGACTCGTGCTGCACCTGCATCCGGTGACTGGAGACGTCGGATGCGATCACCGGAAGGCCGGCGCCGAGATACTCCATCACTTTCATCGGCGGCAGCCCTTCGTGGTACTCGGTCGGCGCGAGATACGAAACGCCGGCATCGGAGGCGGCGAAGAGCCGCGGCATCTCGGCGTAAGGAACGTAGCCGGGCAGCCAGACGCGGTGCGCGACGCCATGCGCGCGCGCGAGCTCGCGCAGCTCCTCGAGCTGAGGGCCCTTCCCCGG
>JANPCT010000289.1:0-2173 GCA_031431095.1 Acidobacteriota bacterium
CATGTCCACTGGAAAGACTTCGGCCTTTTACGCTGTCCTCATCGCTGTCGCCGGCACGGCCGTGGGTCTCGTCATCGCCTCGCGGCTCGACCTCGCGTCCACGTCCTCGGCGCAGTCCATTGCCGTCCCGGCCGTCAACAGCGCGCCGCTGAGCGGGCCGATCGACGCGACGACGTTCAGGAACATTGCGAAGCTCAACGCCCCGGCCGTGGTCAACATCCAGACTGAAGTACGCGCCCGCAACCGCGACCTCACCGAATACTTCGGCGGCAATGGCGGCGGCAACGGCGGCGGCGGCGAGGACCTGCTGCGCCGGTTCTTCGGCGGCGACGATCCGCAGGCGCCGGCGCCGGCGCCGCGCGGCCGCAACCGCGGCCAGGGACGCAGTACGGACGCCCCGGTCATGGAAGGCGCGGGCACCGGATTCATCATCAACAAGTCGGGATTGATCCTCACCAACAACCACGTCATCGACGGGGCGGAAACGATCCGCGTCAGCCTGTTCGGCGCCGAGCGCCTCGAGGCGTACGCCGCGCGCGTGGTCGGCCACGACGTGCTGACGGACACCGCGCTGCTGCAGCTGACCGAGATGCCGCCGTCGCCGCTGACCGAGATGAAGTTCGGCGACTCCGATCAGATGCAGCCGGGCGACTGGGTGATGGCGATCGGCAACCCGTTCCGCCTCGGCCACAGCGTCAGCGTCGGCGTGATCAGCGGACTCGGCCGTCCCTTCGGCGTCGCCGGCCGGGAGCAGAACATGCTCCAGACCGACGCCGCCATCAACCCCGGCAACTCCGGCGGCCCGCTGCTCAACGTCCGCGGCGAGGTCGTGGGCATGAACACCGCCATTTACACCGACCAGCGCTCGGCCAACATCGGCATCGGCTTCGCGACGCCGATGAACGCCATCCGCGATCTGCTCCCGCAGTTGCAGGTCGGCAAGGTGGTGCGCGGCGTCATCGGCGTCACCGTGTCGAAAGATCACCTGACGGCGGAAACCGCCAAGGCATTCGGATTGCCGAACACGAGCGGCGCGCTCATCGCCACGGTCAGCCCCAACCGTCCCGCCGACAAGGCCGGCATCATTCCCGGCGACGTCGTCGTCGAATTCAACGGCAAGCAGGTCAAGGACAGCGATTCGCTGGTCGCCATGGTCGTCAACACGAAGCCGGGCACCAGCGTGCCGCTCTCCATCTATCGCAACAATCAGCGGAAGGCCTTGACCGTCATCATCGACGAGCTCGACCTCGAAGCGGAACAGACGGCATCGGCACGCCGCACCAGGCCGAACGGCCCCGAGCCCCAGCCAACCACCACCGGGTTCGGCATGACCCTCGACCAGATCACGCCCGAGATCGCGCGCCGCATGGATCTGCCCGCGAATTCTGGAGGCGCCATCGTCACCGACGTCGATCGCAACAGCCCGGCGGCGCGCGGCGGCGTCGCTCCCGGAGACGTTATCCTCGAGGTCAATCGGCAGAAGGTCGCCAACCTCAGCCAGGTCACGCGTGAGCTGCAGAAGGTCCAGGACGGTCAGGTCGCCTTCCTGCTGCTGTTGCGCGACGGCGCGAGCCAGTTCGTGACCATGACGAAGCGCTAAAGGAACTCCAGACTGCCCCATACCCATCGACGGTTCCCGCTCAGCGCGCTCCTCGGCCTTGGACTCGTCACGTTGTCCTGGGCCGGGATGTTCCGGGAGATTGAGCCGTTCTGGTCCTGGCACACGCCGATTGCGTGGACCGGCTACATCTTTTTCATCGACGGCTGGATCTGGCACCGGCGCGGCGAATCGCCGCTGCGCAACGATCGCGCGGAGATGGTGTTTCTCGCGCTGATCAGCATCCCGCTCTGGATCATCTTCGAGGAATACAACAAGTACACCCTCTTCAACTGGCACTACATCGGCCTGCAGGACACCCTGCTGGTCCGCTACGCAGGCTACGCGTGGGCGTTCGCGACGATCTGGCCGGGCATTCTCATCACCGCGGAACTCGTCGGCGCGATCCGTGATCGCCGCGCTCCGGAGTACCGCCGCATCGACCCGGCGAGAATCCCGGTCGGTGCGCTGGGCTGGATCAGCGTCGTCGCCGGCGCCGTCATGCTGCTGATCCCGATCGTCCACCCGTCCCAGTGGCTCGCCGCGCCGGTGTGGCTCGGGTTCATCTTCCTGCTC
>JANPCT010000290.1:0-4944 GCA_031431095.1 Acidobacteriota bacterium
GCTGCGTTCGGCCGTGGCCGCGGGGGCGGTGGTGGTGGCGGTGGCCGCGGCCGCGGCGCCGCGGCGCCGCCGGAGGACCCAGCCTGCGCCGGACGGGGACGCGGACGCACGACGCCGGTCACCGCCTGGCAGCCGAACATCGGCGGTTGTGAATCAGGTTTCACGATTCCCGATCCGACCAACGCCGATGTCATCTACGCGAGCTGCTACGGCAACAAGGTGACCAGGTGGGACGCCCGCACCGGCACCGCCCGGTCGATCCAGCCGTGGATGGTGTCGCTCGACTCGGCGCCGAACGAGGCGAAGTACCGGTGCCACTGGACCTCGCCCATGGCGATCGATCCGTTCGACACCAAGAACGTGCTCTACGGTTGCCAGGTGATTCTGAAGACCAGCAACGGCGGGCAGTCCTGGACCGAGTTCAGTCCGGACCTCTCGACGAAGGACCCGAGCCGCATCGTCTCCAACGGCGGGATCGTCGGCGACAACCTCGGTCAGTACAACGGCGAAGTCGTGTGGAGCATCGAGTACTCAAAGGTTCAGCGCGGCCTGATCTGGGCCGGGACCAACGACGGCAAGCTGTGGAACACACGCGACAACGGCGCGCAATGGAATGACCTCACCGCCAACTTCAAGGATCTGCCAGTCTGGGGTGCGTTCAACCAGATCTGGCCGTCGACCTTCGATCCCGCCACGGCATACGTCGCTGTCTCGTTCCACTTGATGGACGACCGCAAGCCGTTCATCTACAAGACGAACGACTTCGGCGCGACGTGGTCGAAGATCAACGGCAACATCCCGTCCGGCCATCCGTTGGACTACGTGTTGTCGCTGTCCGGCAATCCGAACCGGAAGGGGATGCTGTTCGCCGGGACGGGCCACGGGTTCTACTACACCCTCGACGACGGCGGCACGTGGACGCAGTTCAAGACTGGCCTTCCGCCCGCGCCGGTCACCTGGATCACCGTCGAGCCGCGCTTCCACGACGTCGTCCTTTCCACCTACGGCCGGGGGCTTTACATTCTGCCGAACATCGCGCTGCTCGAGCAGACCGGGTCGGCGCTGCCGCCGGCGGCCGGCACCACGAAACTGTACGAGCCCTCGCCGATCATCCGGCTGGCCCGCGAGGTCTATCAGCAGGCCAATCGTCCGCACTTCCAGCTCGCGCTCGGCGCGGCGCCGTCTGGTCCGATCAAGATGGAGATCCTCGATGCGTCGGGGAAGGTCGTGACGACCCAGATGGTGACCGGCCTGGCAGGCATGAACGGGATCAACTGGGACCTCTCGCTGGAAGCACCGAAGCAGGTCGAACTGCGCACGACACCGCCCGACAACCCCCACATCTGGGAAGAGGAGCGCTTCAAGGACGCGCAGGTTCGCCGCATCACCCACTGGGGCATCACCCCTTCGACCGGTATTCCGCTGGCTGCGCCCGGCAAGTACCAGGTCCGGCTGACCGTCGACGGCGCCGTGCACACGCAGCCGTTCGAGGTGATCAAGGACCCCGCGGTCGCCTCGTCCGACGAGGACCTGCGAACCTCCACGGCCACGCAGATGCGGATTCGTGACGATCTGACGATGACCTCCGAGATGGTCAACAAGATGGAGCTGTGGCGCAAGCAAATCGAGGATCAGATCGCGAAGCCCGGCGCCAGGCCGGCCGTCGTCAAGGCCCTGAAGGATCTCGACAAGGCGATTTGGGACGTGGAGAACAAGCTGGTCTCACGGTCCGAGATTCACAGCGACGACAAGTACTTCCCCGAGGCCTACAAGGTCTACATGAACCTGATCTGGCTGAGCGGCGGCGTCGGCCAGGGGGCCAGCGACGAAGCGGGCAGCATCGACTACAAACCGACGGACACGCAGATGCAGGTCCTCGAGGTAATCGAGAAGGAGCTGGCGTCCGCGAAGGCCGGCTTCGAGAAGCTGCAGGCGACTGATATCCCGGCCTTCAACAAGGCAATGGCAGGGAAGGTCCCGGCGATCGGCGATAAGTAGTCGAGTCAGCGGGCAGTCGCAGTGCGCTGCTGTGCCATCGGGTGGTCGCCATGAATGGGCGCGGTTACCCGATTCGATAAAACTCGGCGACCGCCGCGACCTCTTTGGTGCGGCGGTCGGCATCCCAACCGAATTCTTCCGCGGCAATCGCCGCAACGGCCTCCACAATCGCCGCACCCGGATGTCCGGCGGCGCCAAGCTCGGTCCGGCGAATGACGATGTCGGCGACGGTGCGGGCCATTTCCGCGCGGATGGCGTGAATCACTTCGGCGCCGACGTTCGGCTTGCCCGGCGCGAGCGGCATGCGCCAGTCGCTGCGCTCCGCCATCAGGCGGACGATGGCGGCGGACCGATCGCCGTAGATGGCGTTGAGGTGGCGCACAATTGGCGGCGCGAGTTCCAGACCGACCGCCCGCGCGGTTTCGATGGTCAGCGCCTCGTGATCCGAGATGCCCGCGCCCGGCAGAATAGTCACGTCGGTATCGGTCCGGCGGGTGTACGCGCCAAGGCGCTTCGCGGCCGCTGCCGCGGCACGCGCGCCGACGGCGCGGGCCGTGGTGTATTTGACGCCAATCACACTGATCGCTCCTGCGGCGCCTTCACGGGCATGGTCCAGTACCTGCGACGATGCGAGGAGCTCGACGCGGCCGTTCCGCCCCCTCTGTGCCGGGACGATCCCTCGATGCAGCAGCGTGACGTCAGCGCTGGACAGGCGCAGCGCCGGAAAGGCGGCATTGGCGTCGGCGATGAACGCCTCGACGTCGGCGGAATCGACGGCAAGATCGCCCGCCTTCACGAACGTGTCCGAGTGGGCGGTCCCGACCAGCGCGCGTCCGTGCCACGGGACGAGAGTGAGCATGCGTCCAGATGCGCCCTTGCCGGCGGCAGCCTTGGCGATGGCGGGCGCGGCGAGCGCCATGTCGTGCGCCGGTCGCGAGGTGACGAGGTTCATCGCGCGCACGAGAGGGATCTCGCGCGCCACGCCGAACAGTTGCATCACGGCGGCGACACTCGCGCCGGCGGCGTTGATCGTGACCCTGGCGCGAACGTCGGTTTCAGCGCCTGTCGTCACGTCGCGCACGCGCATGCCCGACACCGTGCCGCCGTCCTTGAGCGCCGACACCGCCACGGCGTAGTTCACCAGCCGGGCGCCGCGCGCCGCCGCGCCCTCGGCGAAGGCGATGGCGAGCCGATTAGTATGCGGGATCTGGTAGTCGTACCAGTTGGCGCCGCCGGTCAGGCCTTCGGGTCGCACCCCGGGGAACAGTTTCAGCGTTGCGGCCCTGGAGATCAGGCGCGGCGGCGGCAGGTGCAGTTCACCCTCGAGCCCGTCGTTGCGGTGCCGGCCGAGCCAGCGATCGACGCGGAACGCGGCGCGCAATGCCAGCCGGTTCTTCAGCCACGATCGATAGGTGCCGATGAGGAAGGGAAGCGGCCGGAGCAGCCGGGGCGCGATACGCGCCAGCGCGCGGCGCTCGCGGATGGACTCGCGCGCGTGATCGAGCCGCCCCGATTGCAGCGACCGCAACCCGCCGTGCGCGGTGCGCTGATGGTTGAAGGACGTGGCGGCCGCGAAATCGCCGGCCTCGACGAGCGCCACCTTCAACCCGCGGGCGGCAGCGTCGAGCGCGGTCGCCAGGCCGTGGATGCCGCCGCCGACGACGAGGACGTCGAAGGCAGTGGTGCCGAGAGCCTCGAAGTCGCGGGGCCGCATGGAGAAACTATATAGTAGGCCTCCTCTGGTGGTCGCCGTGATGCACTCGAGGAGCGTGTTCGACAGAACCCATGACCGATAACGCCGCCGTCCGCGATTACTGGAATCACCACATTCACGATCTCGACATCAGCACGAATGCTCCAGGGTCGAGGGATTTCTTCGCCGATCTCGAGCAGTACCACTTCGAAAAGCTGCATCACCTGCCGCGCCTCGTCGACTTCACGGCGTACCGGGGCAAGCAGGTGCTGGATGTCGGCTGCGGCGCCGGAACCGACCTGGTGCGGTTCGCGCGCGGCGGCGCCATCGTGGCGGGCGTCGACCTGGCTGCCTCGGCCATCGCGCTCGCGAAGCAGAACTTCGCGCAGCAGGGGCTGGCCGCCGACTTGCGTGAGGCGGACGGCGAGCACCTGCCATTCGCCGACGGCTCGTTCGACTTCGTGTTCGCCCACGGCGTCGTCCAGTACACAGCGAGCGATCAGGCGCTGGTGGCCGAGTGTCGCCGGGTGCTCACGCCTGGCGGCGTCGCCCTGTTCCAGGTCTACAACCGGGTGTCGTGGCTCAATGCCCTGTCGAAGGTGATGAAGGTCCCACTCGAGCATGAGGACGCGCCCGTGCTCAAGCGCTACAGCGCCTCGGAGTTCCGCCGCCTGCTCGGCGGATTCCAGGACGTGCGGATCGTCGAAGAGCGATTCCCGGTGAAGTCCCGGCTCCACGGCGGCTGGAAGGGGACACTGTTCAACACCTTCTTCGTCGGGACCTTCAATGCGCTGCCACGCGCCTGGGTGAAGCGATTCGGCTGGCACCTGCTGGCCTTCTGCACGAAATGAATCTGGTCAAGGCGCACGCGTTCGGCAATGACTTCCTCTTGCTCGACGAGAACGAGGCGCCGCGAGACGACCGCGCCGCACTGACGCGCCGGCTCTGCGACCGCCACCGTGGCGTCGGCGCCGACGGACTGATTCTGTACAAGGAGTCGGCGGAGGGCGCGCGCATGGATCTCCTCAACGCGGACGGCAGCTATTCAGAGGTGTCGGGCAACGGTGTCCGATGTCTGGCGGCATGGCTTGCGACCAGGAGGGGACTGAGGGCGGGCGCCACGCTCGCGATCGAGACGGATGCGGGTGCCAAAATGCTTTCGCTCGAGAACGTGGCCGCGTCCACACCGGGCCGGCTGACCTTCCGCGCCGACATGGGCCATCCCGAACACCTTCAGCGCCGCTCGATTGACG
>JANPCT010000291.1:0-3926 GCA_031431095.1 Acidobacteriota bacterium
TTGCGCTCGTGCACGCGCGAGAGCGGCGATTTTTCGTACGCCGCACGGAACCGCTCGAGCACGGGAATCTCCTCAGCCTTGAAGCACGGATGCCAGAAATTCATGAACAGCACGATGCGGACACCGTCGCCGTGGTTGAACACCTCGTGCTCGAACGAATCATCGAACACGAGCAGCTTGCCTTCGCGCCAGGTGCGCTCGTCGGGTCCGACCCTGATGAAGCAGCCCTCGGGGACGACCAGCGGCAGGTGCGCGCGGATGATGCCGTTCATCGGTCCCACGTGCGGCGCGATGCGCGCGTGAGGATTCAGCGCCGAGAACATGATGTGGTCGCGCTCGAAGCGCGGCAACGATTCGAGGATGGCCATGGTACGAGGCACGCGGGCGCAGTTCTCCTCGAACTTCTTGCCATAGAAGAAGAGGTTGAACGTGTTCCATCCGGCCAGCCGCTTCTGGGTCTCCGAAACGTAGGCCTTGAACCCCGCGCCGTCCGAGGCGAGGACCTGCATCAACTCGTCCTTGATGACCGGAAAGGCGTCCTCGAGCGCCTTGGCCCACTCGAACTCCGATGGATCGTAAAAGCTCCGCGCGGGTACGCCAGGCAGATAGAACGGCGGGTACTGCATCGGATGCGTGTACGGCGAGGCGATGCGGTGGACGCGGCGGACCGGAATCTCGAAGACCGACTTCAGATTCAGAGCGGCCTTGCCCGCCACAATCGTCGGCAGTTGATCCATCTCCTGGTAGGCGTCGCGCAGTTCGCGCATCTCGGGCAGGGACACCGAGCGGTGTGCCTCGATTACTTCCGGCGGCGCCGCCGTGCGTGACACGAGGCCAAGCCGACGCAGGACCGTCAACATCAGGCCGCGTGTCCGATGCTGAACGAACCAGGAATACGGCGCCACGGCGGGACTGTTCATCCAGAGCTTGACGCTCCGCCGCCGCAGCACGAGCCACACGCACAGCAGCGCGCCCAGCGCCGCTACTCCGAGCCAGGCAATGACACCGCTGTAGAAGAGAACTTGATTCATGGGGAACCCCTCACTGCCGGATTAGTACTGCGCCAGCGTGCCGGCACGGCGTGCATACGTCCACGCCATCGAGAATGCGGTCAAGCCAACCGCGAACAGGACAATGGCGAAGCCGCACAGGACGGCCAGGTCTCCCGCCACCGCCGACAGCGGGGCGCCGTCTATGAACGTGCGCCGAAGCGCGCGGAGACCATATGTCAACGGCACCGCTTTGGACGCGAGCGCCAGCCACGACGGAATCGCGCTCGTCGGATAGTAGACGCCGCCGAGCAACATCGACGCGGCCGTCACCGCGGTGGGAAACGGGCCGGTCGTCCGGAACGCCAGGACCAGGGCGGCCGCGACGATACCCAGTGGCACGTAGGCCAGGGTCGTCAGCGCGAGAACGACCGCGGCCACCAGTGCGTGGCTCCAGACAATGTGGGCGCCGAGCGCCGAGGCGCCAACCAGGAGCATGCAGGTGCGCAGTGCCGTCCAGCTGAAGGCCTGGCCGAGCATACCGAGCAGCAGCGCCGGCATGCTGACGGGTGTTGCCAGCACCGCTTCGAGCGACCCGTTGCCGATGTCGGAGCTGAACGACGCGTGCAGCGCACCGGTGGCGGTGCTGATGAAGGCGTAGGCGATCAGCCCGATGACCACGAATGCGAAGTACTCCTCCCCCTGGTTCTTGATCGACGTCGCCATCATCGGCTGGAGCGCATGGCTGACGAAGTAGATCGGCACCACCGACACGAGAAGTCCCGCGATCGAGAAGAGCATCTGCAGCCGGTAGCTGGCGATCGTCAGCCACTGCGCGCGCATCAATGCGAGAGCCTCACGCATGTTCCGCCTCCTTCGCCCTGCGCTGCACGCGCTCGAGGAGCTCGGCCAGCGACGGCTGGACGCGCTCGAACCGCGCGATCTCGACGCGATCGGCCACCAGTGCCTCGAGCACACGCGCGGCGCCGCCGTGTCCGCCGGGCACCTGCACCTCCAACGTGGCCCAGCCGTCGGCGTCCTGTCCGCGCGGGTTGATGTCGAGCACCATGCCCAGGTTCGCCAGGCGCTCGAACGCAGCGAGGTCGAACGTCCGGGTCCACACCCGGTATCGCTCGTCCGCGAATTCATCGGCCAGACGGCGGGCCGGCCCCGTCGTCAGCACTTTGCCCTCGGCGAGAATGGCGACGCGGTCGCACAGGTCGAAGGCCTCTTCCGCGTTGTGGGTGGCGAGCACGATCGTGCAACCCTGTTTGCGGCAGATTTCGTCCTTGAGGAAGGTCCGCAGCGATCGCGCGGAAAGCGGATCTAGGCCGCGGGTCGGCTCGTCGAGCAGCAGTACGCGCGGGCTCGCCAGCAGGGCCCGGGCAATCAGCAGGCGCTGTTTCATTCCCGACGAAAACTGCCCGACCAGCCGTTCGCCCGTGTTTGCCAGGTCGACGACCTCCAGCAGCTCGCCGATTCGGCGCGTCACGGATGGACGCGGTACACGATAGAGCGCCGCATACAAGCGCATGTTCTCGAATGCGCTGAGTCTCCAGCGCAGGCTGCGTTCATCGGCAACCACGGGCACGAGCTGCTGCCGCACGAAATGGACATCGTGCACGACATCGCGCCCGTTGATGGTGGCGTACCCGGTATCGGGGATCACCAGCGTCGCGAGGATCTTGAACAGCGTGGTCTTGCCGGCGCCGTTGGGCCCGAGGATGCCGAAGAACTCCCCCTCCGTGACGCCGAAGCTGACGCCGGAGAGCGCCTGGGTGTAGGTCCGCGAGAACGGATGAGCGACGATGTCGGCCCAGGCGCGACGGACGACGAAGCGCTTGCTGACGTCGTCGATTTGGACGAACGCGGAACGCGCCGCCGCCGGGGCTGGAGCGGCGTGCGCCGGTGCAAATGCGACTGTGCTCATGCGCGCCGCCCGGGCGCCGCCACGAGCGCGCCACCTTCAGCGCCGATGGGCGCACCCTGGTTCTTGGCCGCGGTCAACGGCATATGGAACGCCGACGCCCAGCGCTCCGCCCCCTCGAAAAACTGGCGCTGGCTTTCCGCGAGCGTCAGGCTGTGATCGCCGGCCGGCAGCGTCAGCGTGTCGAGACGCTCGAGCCGCGCGAATCGCGGTCCGAGAATCTCCGTCAGATAGTCCATCCCGAAGTCCCCTTCCGAACACGCGAGCAGGAAGCGGACGCCGCGACCCGCGAGGCGCTGAAAGTCCGCCGCAAGTCCGTCGGCGATGCGGCTCACCTCGCCGTCCCGTCGTACTCCCGAACCGATTCGCAGCCGCAGCAGCCCGGCGATCCTCCGGTAGTCGCTCTTGCCGGTCAACGCCTTGCGCCAGCTTCGCGGACTCAGGAGCTTGTCGCGCCACAGGCGACGGGCGTGCGCCCTGGCGGCGACGTAATTCGTCCATTCGGCTGACTGGACGAACCCCTGTGGATTCAGCAGCACGGCACCGATCACGCGTTCATCCGCCAGTGCGGCGCGAAACGCGACCACCGCGCCCGAGCACAACCCGGCAACCACGAAGCGCCGCACCCCGTACTCCCGCTCGAGCGCCGACAGCACTTCCGTCGTCTCGAGGACCACGGCCTGGTCGACCGGGGTGGCATCACGCCGGGAGCTGCTGTCGCCGAGGCCGGAGAGATCGAAACGCACGCAGAGGAAGCCCTGCGCCGCGAGGCGGCGTGCGGCCGTGACGTACATGCGGTTCGGTCCGACGCGATGGACGACGCCGGCGTTGAGGAAGGCAAACGCCGCGTGCGGCGTGACGCCAGCGGGCGGCGGCGTGACGATACCGATCAGGGTGCCGTGCGGTCCGAAGCGGACAGCGCGCTCGTGCAGGCTCACGTCAAGACCTCACCACGTCGGCATCGGCCGTCCGCGAACGCAGCACGTTGCGCAGGCGGCCCCACCCTCGCG
>JANPCT010000292.1:0-9090 GCA_031431095.1 Acidobacteriota bacterium
ACGATCTGACGGTTGAACAGGACCACCGTCACTTTCGTCCACGCCTCATCGTGAACCGGCGGTCGGCCGGGCCGGCGCCCCTGTTGCGGCCGGCTGGTCGGCCGCGTCGGCGTGAAGATGTCCTGGCTGGTCTTGCTCGTCTTCCGCTTGCGCGCACGGGCCATGAGGTCTCCGGAATCGCCAGGATGGTTGGAATATGGACGTCTTTAATCGCGCCCATCGACGGGTTTGTCGAGCTTGCCCGTATTCAACTCTGAATGAGGCAGTTAGTTCAAGCTCTACGTTTGCGCGTCGGAAGCAATGTCGGAATTCTTCCATCCCAAATAGGAAATGGGCATTAATGGCGGATGGGCGGCAGACGCTGCAGGACTTCACCAGCCAGCCGGCGGAAGGCGTCTGCTGCGGGGGACTTCGGCGCGGCGCTGGCGATGGTCTTGTGTGCTCCGGCGGCATCGGTGAGGGCGGCGCTAATCCGTATCTCGGTGTGGAACACCTTGTCGCGGTGCTCCGCCCGAAGGCGCTCGACGATCTCGCGGCCGTGTTTCCGCTGCGGATCGACGCCGCTCAGCAGTATGCCGACGATGCGCAACCGGGCGCTCATCCTGGCACGGACGCGCTCCACCGTCGCCATCAGTGTGTCGAGGGCTTCCACCGCCAGCGGGTCCGGCGTCACCGGGACGATCAGCCCATCCGCCGCGACAATCGCGTTCACGTTCAACAGCGAGAGCCCAGGCGGGCAGTCGAGGACGATGAGCTCGTAGTGCGAGGTCAAACGTTCGAGCATGCGGCGCAGCATCGTTTCCCGGCCGCGGACGCTGCACAATGCGATATCCGCATTGGCCAGCTCGATAGCGCCCGGCAGAACGTCCAGATTCAGCAGCTCCGTATGGCGGATGGCCTTGAGAATGGGATACTTCTCGAGCAGGCACGAGGCCGCGGACGGCCGCAGCTGATGACGCGGAATCCCGAGCCAGAGAGACGCCGACCCATGGCTGTCGAGATCGACGAGCAGCACGCGTCGGCGCAGGGAGGCAAGGGCGGCGGCAAGGTTCACGGCGACGGTCGTCTTACCGACCCCTCCCTTGCTGTTCAGTACGGCGATGACCACGGGCAATCTTTCCGGCATTCTATCCACAACTCGGGCTCCGTCTTATGGACTTGGGAGAGCCCTGACCTGCAACGCTGACGCCAGAAACTGCGTCGAGAGCCGTGTCTGACGCGCGGCATCAGGACACGACTCAACCGCGAGCCGCGAGTCGTGAAAACGGACAGCCATCGCCCGGCACCTCAGGCGCGCTGCACGGGGGCGGCTATAATCGCTCGATGCCGGTTCGTCTTGGCCTCGAACGCCTGGTCGACGGCCCCGATCGCCCCCTCATCGAAGGGCAGCGAGTCGGGCTCGTCTGCAATCCCGCTTCGACCGACAGCGCTCTCGTCCACGCCTCGGATCGGCTCGCAAGCGGTGACTGGAAGCTGACCGCATTGTTCGGGCCGCAGCACGGGTTCCGCTCCGACCTCCAGGAAAACATGATCGAGTCGCCGCACGGCGAGGACGCCAGGCGGCGCGTGCCGGTGTACTCGCTGTACAGCGAGACGCGGGAGCCCACAGCGGAGATGCTGGCCGACGTCGACGTCCTCGTGATCGATCTGCAGGACGTGGGCACCCGCATCTATACCTACATCTACACCATGGCCAATTGCCTGCGCGCGGCGCGGGCGCACGGAGTCCGGGTGGTCGTGTGCGATCGACCCAATCCGATCGACGGCGAGCAGATTGAAGGCGCGATGCTGGATCCGGCATACGCGTCCTTCGTCGGGCAGTTCGCCATCCCGATGCGGCACGGCTTGACCATCGGCGAAGCCGCGCGCCTCTTCAACGATCATTTTGGCGTGAATGCGGCGGTGGACGTCGTCCCGATGGACGGCTGGACGCGGTCGATGTACTACGACCAGACCGGCCTGCCGTGGGTACTGCCCTCGCCGAACATTCCAACTCTCGATACCGCCATCGTCTATCCGGGAGGCGTCCTGTTCGAGGGTACGAGCCTGTCAGAGGGGCGCGGGACGACGCGGCCGTTCGAGATCATCGGCGCGCCATGGATCGATGGCGAGCGTTTCGCGGAGGCGATGAACGCCCGCCGGCTTCCAGGCGTTCATTTCCGCCCGGTCTATTTCGAGCCGACCTTCCACAAGCATGCGCGCCACGCGTGCGGGGGCTGCCAGGTGCATGTCACCGACCGGGCGGCGTATCGCTCGCTGCGCGTTGCCGTCGAGATGCTCGAAGAACTGCGCAAAGAAGGGCCGGCGCAGCCGCTCTGGCGCGACCCGCCATACGAGTACGAAACGGTGAAGCCGCCGATCGACATCCTCTACGGCACGGATCGACTGCGGCGCGGGATCGACGCGGGCCAGACGGCCGCGTCAATCTCAGGTGAGTGGCGGCGTGACGAGGACGCCTTCCGCGAATTGCGGCAGAAATATCTGCTCTACTAGTGCTCAGGGCTTGCCGCTCGCGGCGCCGCGCGCCGCGCGGATCTGGTCGGCGTGGCGGTGCGCATGCGGCGCATAGGTGCGAAGCCAGGTGTCGAGCCCGAACCGGCCCATCTCACTGTGTGTCCCTTCGCGGAGCCAGTCGGCCTCGGTGAGACACGCCATCAACTCGGCCGTCGATGAACGCACCGAGCGGAAGAGCTCGAGTGACGCTTCATGGGGGCGCTCGTAGTGCAGGCGCCCGGCAAAGCGGTCCTGGTCGTAGGCTTTGATCGCCGGCCTGTCTTCCGCGAGCAGCAGCCTGAAGCGGACCGCGGCGGTCATTTCGCTGTCCGCCAGGTGGTGGATGATCTGCCGTGTGGTCCACTTGCCTGGCGCGGCCGCCGCGTCGAGCTCCTCTGCCGTGATTTTGCGCAGGGCGTCCGCCACAACCCTGTAGCCATCCACGTATTGGGCGACCAACTGATCGCGTTCCTCAGGTTGCATTGCCGTCTACCCTCTCGTCTTGGCGATGCCCGGCGCACGATTTTCCTGCGCAGTCTCCGGCACCAGGTGATAGGCCATCAGATGTGACCGTAACTGCTCGAAGGCTTCGTCCGGGGTGTTGACCCACTTCAGGAGATCCAGGTCGCCGGCATTGATCGCGCCCCATTCCTCCATCGGCTTCAGGTCGATGATCTCCTCCCAGTACTCGCGCCCGTAGATGAACACACCGAGCTGCTTCGACAGCTTCTGCGTCTGCGCGAGCGTCAGGATCTCGAACATTTCATCGAGCGTGCCAAAGCCGCCGGGAAAGATCACCAGCGCCTTTGCCAAATACGCGAACCAGAACTTCCGCATGAAGAAGTAGTGGAACTCGAAATGCAGTCCGCTCGTGATGTAGCGATTCGCCCCCTGCTCGAACGGCAGACGGATGTTGAAGCCGATGCTCTTGCCGCCCGCCTCGTGGGCGCCGCGATTGGCTGCTTCCATGATGCCGGGGCCGCCGCCGGAGCAGACGACGAAGCGGTGGTGTACGGACTCGAGCGACAGGCTCCACACCGCCAGCTTGTGCGCCAGCTCGCGCGCGTCCTCGTAATAACGCGACCACTCGACCGCCTTTCGGCTCCGCTTCACGGCGGCAAGATGCGCTTTCGAGCGCGCCTCACTCGACCGTTTCTTCTTCAGCCGATCGAACACGCGGGTCGCGTCGGCTCGACTGTGCACGCGAGCGGAGCCAAAAAAGACGACGGTGTCCTGGATGTTCTGCTGCTTCAGCCGCCGCAGCGGCTCCAGGTACTCGGCAAGGATGCGCAATGGCCGCGCGTCGTCCGTTTCGAGAAACTCCGGATCCATATAGGCGAGCGGCTGGTCTGCCATCTGCCAAAAACTGTATCATTGGCCTATGCACAATCGCTCGAGTGTCTTTGCCGCGGGGGTGATTCTGGCGTGCGCGCTGAGCGTCGGCGCGCAACAGGCGCCCGCACCAACCACGCCGCCCGCGCCGCAACAGCGTCCCGGCGGATGGGCCCTGCCCCCGACGGCCGCAGAAGAAAAGAATCCGTCCGCCGACGATCCCAAAGCGGTTGAGGCCGGCAAGGTGCTGTTTGGAAAAAGCTGTAAGCGCTGTCACGGCCCGGGCGGAAAAGGCGACGGACCCGACGCGGATCCCGATGCCATGCAGGACATGGATCTGACCACCGCTCGCCGCGCCGCGCGCAATCCCGACGGCGTGGTGTTCTACAAAGCGTGGAACGGCCGGGCCAAACCGAAGATGCCCGCTGTGAAGGATGAGCTCACCCGCGAGCAGCTCTGGCAGATCGTCACGTACGTGCAGACGCTGCGGCAAAAAAGTCAGTAGTGGTTGTCGGTGGTTGGTAGTTGGTGGTCAGTTGGTGGTTGTTCGTCGACCACCAACCATCAACCACCAACCATCACCACGAACTGACAAGGATCAGAGAAGGCGTGGCAGCCACTCCCCGATCAGGTAGCCGATCGCCGCAACACCGAACCCCACCAGGAACATGTCGCGGCCGCTGACCCAGATGCCGCGGCCGGTGAACAACGACCGCGCCGCGCCGATCCCGAAATGCGCCGCCATGCTGATAGTCAGCGACACCCACACCGCCGGTCCGTGCGACATGACCAGGAACGGCAGAATCGGAATGAAGGCGCCGACGGCGGTCGCGGTTCCGGTGACCATGCCATCCTTCAGCGGCGCCAGGTCGGCGGGGTGAATGTTCAGCTCCTCGCGCACCTGCGTTTCGAGCGCGCGCACCGGGTCCAGCATCATCGTCCGGGCCAGTTCCTGTGAGGCGTCTTTCGGAAGTCCCTTCGCTTCATAGATGAGCGCGAGCTCTTCCTCCTCGAGCTCGGGCATGAGGCGCATCTCCTGGCGTTCCATTTCGATCTGGTGCGCCTGTACCTCGGCCTCGCTGGCGGCCGCGAGGTAGCCGCTCGATCCCATCGACAGCGCGTCGGCGATCGCCCCCGCCACGCCCGTGACGATGACGACGTGAGGGGCCATGCCGGCGCCCACGACTCCTGCGACCAGACCGAAGTTCGCGGTCAGCCCGTCGTTGAAGCCATAGACGATGCTGCGCAGCAGCCCGCCCGCTCCACCGACGTGCCACGGCTCCCCTTCGCGCCCCATGACCTCGGAGAGCTCGCGCGCATGCACGGCCGAATCGGCGGCGATGTCGATGGCGGCCTTGTGCGTCTGCTCGTTCGTCGACTGCCGGGCCAGCCCCAGGTAGGACTGCACCTCGCGCCCTTCCTCCGCGAGAATCAGCGGTAGAACGGAAGCGGGTCCGAACATCTTGGCGCCCCACGCGAGCAGGCGCGTGCGGCGTGCCACGGCATAGGACGGCAGCGGCCGGCCCGCACCGCGGAACAGCTCTTCCCACTTCAGCGTGTGGCGATCCTCCACGTCGGCGAGTCGGCGGAAGAGATCGGCGCGCTCGCGATTCTGGTCGACGCCGGCGAGCTCGCGGTAGAGCCAGGCCGCGTCGCGCTCGTCAGCGTAGTGCTCGTCCCATGACGCGTCCGCCTGGTGCTCCTCGTTTGTCGGCGTCATCGTCCTTCCAGTGTACTGGAGTAGCATGGCCGGCGCATGCCCTCAGCGCCGCAGGATGACGCCTCCCCGGAGTTTGAGCATGCCGTTCTGATCAACGCGGCGCCGACGCGCGTGCTCGCGGCGTTTTTCGAGCCGCAGGCCCTCGCCGCGTGGTGGCAGGCGTCCCGCTCGGTGACGACACCGCGCGCGCTGGGTGTGTTCGCGGTCGAATGGGCGCCGACGACGGAGCCCGACGACGTGCTCGGACGGCTGGGCGGCGTGTTCTACGGCACAGTCGTGGAGTATCTGCCCGGCCGGGATCTCCTGGTCGCGGACGCGTGGTGGCTGCCGCCCGACGGCGACCCGATCGGCCCGATGGCGCTGGAGGTGACCTGCAGGATGTCGGGGCCGGTGTGCCGCCTGCAAGTACGGCAGAGGGGATTCGAAGATACGCCGCGCTGGCGCCGCTACTACGCCGTCATTGCGAGCGGCTGGCGCTCCTCACTCGCGGCACTGAAGGAGCACCTGGAGAACCAGCCGTGATGCGCGACACCGGCGCCGCAGGGTTCATCAAGGCCATGGGCCTTCGGGACGTTGTCCTGATGAACATCGTCGCGGTTGTCGGCATGCGCTGGATCGCGCGGGGGGCACGTACTGGCCCGGCTTCGGTCACCTTGTGGGCGCTTGCCTGGGTCGCGTTTTTCATCCCGCTGGCGGTGGCATGCTCGGCTCTGGCGCGCCGCTACCCTGAACAGGGCGGCGTCTACACCTGGGTGCGACGGGCCTTCGGCCAGGGCCATGGGTTCATCTGCGGCTGGTGCCTGTGGGTGAACAACCTGTTCTATTTCCCGTCGGTCCTGTTGTTCGGCGCGGCCAACTTTGCGGCCATGGGCGGCGCCGGATGGCAAGCGCTCGGCGCAGCGCGCTGGTATTCGGTCGTCTTCGTGCTCGCCGGCATCTGGATCGCCGCCGGCATCAACATCGTCGGGCTCCGTCTTGGGAAGTGGCTGCAGAATGCCGGCAGTCTGGGCGTGTGGATCCCCGTGCTGATCCTGATGGCCTGCGGCGCCGTTGCCTTCACGAAGTTCGGCTCCGCCACACTGTTCACGCCACAGACGATGGTGCCGCGCGGCGGCCTGCTCGATATCATCGGGCTGTGGTCGGCCATGTGCTTTGCGTTCTCCGGCTTCGAGATTACGTCGCTCATCGGCCAGGAGATTCGCGACCCCGAGCGGACGATCCCGCGCGGCATCTTCATCGCCGGCGCCGCGACGACGGTCGTTTATATCGCGGGGTCGGCTTCGGTTCTCGTGGCGGTGCCGGTCGGTGAGCTGAAGGAACTGAGCGGCATCACCGATGCCGTGCAGCTGGTCGCCGGACGGGTCGGCATCTCCGGCCTTGCCGCGCTGACCGGAGGACTGCTCGCGCTGAACGCGCTGGCCGGCACGGCGTCCTGGACGGCCGGCGCGGCGCGCGTGCCATTCGCCGCGGGCGTGGACGCGGCGATGCCGCGCAGCTTTGCGCGGCTGCACCTGCGGTATCGAACGCCCTACGTTGCGCTCGTGGTCCAGTCGATCGCGGCGTCGGCGATTTTTCTCGCGAGCGTGTTCTTCAGCGTCGCTGGACGATCGACGTCAATCCAGGAGGCCTACGACATCCTCGTGAACCTGACGATCCTGATCTACTTCATTCCTTATTTGTACCTGTTCGCCGCGCAGGTGCGCCTGCTCCCCGATTCGCCGACGTCTCTGGCGTTTCTCGGTTTCGCCGCGACCGCGATCTCGCTGGCGCTGACCTTCGTGCCGCCCCCCGGTTCCAACGTGCTGACCTACGAAGTGAACCTGATCGTTCAGGCGGGCGTGATGATGGGGCTGGGATTGGGGCTCTATTTGTGGAGCGCTCGTGCCGCGCGGAGATCCTCAGCGGGATCGGCGCAAGGGCACTGACGCAGGCGGCACGCTATTCGGCGAGCCGCTGCACATTCAGGAAGTTCGCATCCTGCCGGCTCAGGTCAGGATTGATGTTGATGAAGACCACGACGGCGAGCCGTGACAATGACATCGCATCCCGGATCGGTCCTTCGAGCGCGCGGACGTCCTCGACGTCCGAGACCACGGAGCGCACGCCCCAATAGAGGTTCAGGCGCCTGGCGACTCCGGCTGATGGCGTCACGGCGATGATGTTGGCCCGCGGCCGCAGTGAAGACAGGAGCTGCGCCGTCCTGCCGCCGAGGGTAAGGGCGACAATTGCCTCGGCCTGTCCCGTCGAGGCGAGCGTCACCGCGGCTTCGCACATCGCGCGGCCGTGGATGATGCGAAAGCTGTCGAAGCCGTCGGGCAGCGAGTCCGGTCCGTGCGGATCGAACAGCGATACGCCGGCACCCTGCAGGACTGACGGCAGGGCGATGGTTTCCGCGTCGCGAATCACCGCAACGAGCGTCTGCACGGCCTCGACGGGATACTCACCCGCGGCCGTTTCGCCCGACAGCATGATGGCGTCGACGCCCTGATCGACGGCGGTTGCCGCGTCACTGACCTCGGCGCGGGTCGGGCGCGGCTGGGTGCGCATGGACTCGAGCACCTGGGTCGCGACGATGACAGGGCGCCCCAGCGCGCGGGCGCGCGCGATGATCGTCTTCTGGATACGCGGGATCTGCTCGAGCGGGCACTCGAGCCCGAGGTCGCCGCGCGCCACCATGACGCCGTCGGCGGCACCGACAATGGCGTCGAGGTGGTCGAGCGCCTGTGGCCGCTCGATCTTGGCGACGAGCGGCACCTCGACATGGGCGGCGCGCATGAGGCGCCGCGCCGTCTGGCAGTCATCCGCGGACTGCACGAAGCTGAGCGCCACCATGTCGACGCCGAGCGCCAGGCCGAACCTGAGATCCTCTTCGTCTTTTCTGGTGACCGCCGCGGCGGGGAGCTTCACACCCGGCGCGTTGATGCCCTTGTGCTCCGAGAGCATCCCCCCGTTGATGACGATCGTCAGCAGCTCGCCGCTGGCGCGCGCGCGGACCTGCAGCTCGATTTTCCCGTCATCCAGCAGCAGGCGGTCGCCTGGCTGGGCCGAGGCGACGAGTTCGGCGTAGGGGGTGTAAATCAGGCCGGGACCGCCGTCCTTCTGTCCGGCCGCGAGCCGGAGCTCATCCCCCTTGCGCAGCTCGATCGGCTGCCCACCGCGGAGGCCCGAGGTGCGGATCTTGGGCCCGCTGAGATCCTGGAGGATGGCGATATGACGGCCCGCCCTGGCCGCCGCCTCACGCACGTCACGATACGTACGGCCGTGCGTCTCGTGGGTGCCATGGGAAAAGTTGAGGCGGAAAACATCGACGCCCGCGGCAACGAGCGCGTCGAGGACGTGCGGCGCGGCGCTGGCGGGCCCGAGCGTGGCGACGATCTTGGTGTGCCGCGTCACTGCCATGGATCGACCAGCGCCTTGGTGATGCGCATCGCCTCCGCATCGGCGAGCGCCTCGTTCAGCTCGTGCAGGCCGTAGCGGCGTGGGCCGGGTGGGGGAAAGGGTATGGGAGGGTGGCGGTCGGTGATGGCACGCGCGCGCCGGAAGTG
>JANPCT010000293.1:0-2005 GCA_031431095.1 Acidobacteriota bacterium
CAACATGGGGCTGAAGCCGGCGGGCACGCCGCCCTGAGGCGCCCGACGGGTTCGCTGCGAACGGCGCACTAGAAGCTCAGCAACAGGGCCGTCGCGGCGACGAGCGCGAGCACCAGGATCCAGGCGCCCGCGAAGCCGGTCACGTCCTCGCGAAAAACGCGCCAGCCGTGCGACGCCATCGCCAGGCGCGGGTGCAACAGGTTGACAAGCAGGAGCGGCCGCACGCCCCCGGCGTCTGGTCCGGTCTCGTCACTGTTGGTCCGGAGACGCTCGAAGAACGAGTCGAGGTCGGCGCTCGGCTCTGGCGGCGTCAGCAGGCTGACCACGACCAGCGCCGCGCTACCGGCCAGCAACGCCGCCAGGAACACGTTCGCGTCCCAGTGATCGAGCCGCTGGCCGGTCAGCCGATAGAGCAGGAAGTTTGCTGCCAGCGCGCACACCAGGCTCGACAGCGCGCCCCACCGGTTGGCCCGCGGCCACAGGATGCCGCCGAGCACGCTGATGCCGACGAACGTCGCCATCGTCTCGGTCAGCAGGAATGTGTAGAGGACGCTCTTGATCAGGAAGAGCGCGTACAGCACGCCCAGGATGGTGATCGCAAACCCGCTGATCCGGCCGACCCACAGGTAGTGCCGGTCCGGCCGCCCGGGCACCAGCCGCCGGCGGTAGAGCCCTTCGGTGAACAGCGCGCCACTGTCGACCAGGAATGCCGAACACGTGGACATATTCGCTGCCAGGATCGAGGCGATCATCAGGCCGAGCGCGCCGGGGAACAGCAGCTGGCGGCAGGCGAACCCGAACGCATCCTCGGGATCTGCGAGTGGCGGATGTCCCTGCGCCACCATCGCGGCGACGATCAGCCCGACCAGCGCCCAGCCAACGGTGCACACACGCTTCACGAAGTTGCCGTAGAACATCCCGATTCTGCAGGTGCGCTCATCCTTCCCGGTGCCCACCGCCGCGATCTGGTGCGGCTGCGCCATGATCCCGACCAGGCCGTTGAGCGTGAGCATCGCGATCACCCACGGACCGATCCCGGAGGGAGTGGCGAGCGAAAAGCGGAACGGCTCCATCACCGCCTTCATCCCGGCCAGCCCGCCGACCGCACTCCAGCCGAGCGGCACCAGCATGAAGGAAAGGACGATGATGAGGAAGCCTTGGAACAGATCGGTCCAGGCCGCCGCCACCAGCCCGCCGACGAAGCTGTAGAGCATGAACAGCACCGTCATCGCGACCACGATCTCGTTGACACCAACGCCGCCGCCGGTCGCCTGGCTGATCACCTTGCCGGCCCCTTTGAGCATGCTGCCGGTGTTGATGACCAGGAAGCACAGGGCGAAGACGTTGTAGATGCCGCCCATCCACGGGCCGTAACGATCCTGGGTGAACTCCGCCATCGTGGTGCGCCGGATTCGACGAAAGACGGGCGCCATGATCCAGAAGAATGGCGTGACGAACAGGTTCTTCCACTGGAACCAGATCGCCGACACCCCCGACGAGTAGACAGCGCCGGCTAGCGCCACCGGCATTTCGGCGTGGGTGCCGACTCCGAAGGTCTGGCCGATCATCAGCCAGGGGCCGAACTTCCGGCCGCCGAGGAAGTAGTCGCCGCTCCTGCGGACGCGGTAGCCGACCACCAGTCCGATGGCCGTGATGGTCACGAGGTAGACCGCGAGGACCGCCCAGTCCAGTGACGCAATGTTCATGGTGGTCAGGGGCTCACGGCACGGATGTGCAAGGCGCCCGCCGCCGCGTCCCAGTCGGCCGTGACCGTACCGGCGGTCGTCGTCCCGAGGTAGTGCGCCGGAATCGTGGACGCCATCGGGACCACCTCACCGAGCGACAGACCGGTGGCTCTTACGGTATTGGCGACGGCGCGATCTAGGGTGAGACTGGAGCCCGCGAGGTAAGGAGTGCCCGGCAACGAGACGCGGCCGGTCTCATCAAGGGCAGAGGCAATGCCGCCGATCGTATACAAACCAGGTGCACTGCCGGCGGCGGCGGT
>JANPCT010000294.1:0-5381 GCA_031431095.1 Acidobacteriota bacterium
GTCTTCGATTCCTTCGACCCCTTCGAGTGAAATAACGGGCCGCGTCTACTTGATCTTCACGGCCCAGATCGGGCCGCCCTTGTAGCCGCCGTCCACGGTGAGCCCGAAGTATTCGTGATTCGATTCGGGTTTCCATCGGCCGGTCCTGGCGTCAGCCGCCGCGACCACCACTCTGTAAACGCCCGCCATCGTCGTCGGCTCGCGGGTGATCGCGACCGACTTCCAGTCCTGCGGCGTCGCGGTGCTTGGACTTCCGGCGGATCCGTTGCCGCCAAGCCGGTAGCCGTGCCACTCGATCGCCTTCAAGCTCGTGACGGCGACGTCGGGGATGTTGACGTAGATGCGGCCGACATCGCTCACCGTGGGAATGTCGTATTCGGGCAGGTCCGGATAGAGGCGCGGTCCGTAGGTCGTTCCCAGCGTGCCGAGCTTGCGCATCTCCACCAAGCCGCCGCCGGCCTCGGTGAAGATGCCGGTCTGTTTGATCTCCGGTGTGCCCGGCCCTTTGCCGCAGCCGGTGGCGATCAGCAGCAGCGCCAGAGCGAGCGGACACGTTCGTAACCGTCGCGACATCCGCATGCGCGCATTATCGTTGCCGTGCCGCGCGTTTGCAACGATCGGTCGCAGGAGATTCACTCGAAGGAGTCGAAGACGTCGAAGGAGACTCACTCGAAGGGTCGAAGACGTCGAAGACCCATCGAAGGGACTCGAGTACCTACGAGTCTTCTTCGATCGCCTTCGAGCCTTTCGAGTAAGGCTCTGATCCTCGAGTGCAAAAGAGAACAGCTATTTCGGTGGCAGCAGCGGTAACTTCCGCCTATGGCCTGTCGATCTTTGTCACGGCGTGAGCCCGAGCTCTCGACGGAGAGCCGCGAACCTGAACCGGTCAGCTCCTGGATTTGGCCCGGCAGCCGGCTCGAGAGGCTGATCGTGCGATACGCCCAGACTTCGCCGTCGCCAACTCTGCAGTGGCCCATCAGCCGAGCGGGCGTGTGGGATCGCTTTGTCGAGGCGCTCGATGACGCCGCTGATGCGGAAACGATCGCCGGGATTCCGGTGCCGCCGCTTGATCTGGACATGCCGCGCGACAAGCGGTTCGCCGACCTCACGGGCGCGGAGGTGGAGCACCTCGCCAGAGTTGGCGACATGCTCGGCCGGCGCGGTCATGAGATCACGACGATGTGGAAGGCGATCGGGCGCCGCGCCAGCGAATCACCGTTCGTCTGAAAGCAAATCCGAACCATTCGTTGCGGGCAGCGCCGCGATTCGTGACGGAAAGAACGATGGACGGCGCGGGACAGACGCCGCGATTGGACGTGGTAACTTCTCCACGCCGTGGACAGCTCACTCCCACCCGCCCCGCCGCTGCTATGCCCGGTGTGCCCTCGGTGTGGTGATCGCTTGACGCGCGCGACGGTCGCAAGCGCCGCGGGGCATTACTGTTTTTGTCTGGCCTGTGGTCATGCCTGGCACCACGATCGATCGGCACCCACCAGTTCCGCGCCCCTGCCGCCCGCCATTCCGGCGACGGGTCCAGGGGACTAGACGTCATTGGCACTGCTGCACATCGAAAGAACCACATCGACGATTGTCGCCGGGTCGATCGGCTTGCTCAGATGACGGTCGAAGCCGGCTGCTAGCGCGCGTTCACGATCCTGGGAACTCGCGTAGGCCGTGATTGCGGCGGCTGGTAGATGCTGCCGACCCTGCGCCTCGCCTCTGCGTACCTCGCGAATCAGCGCATACCCGTCCGTGCCAGGCATCCCGATATCCGCCAGGAGCACGTCCGGCCGCGACGTATCGAGATACCGTAGCGCGTCTCCGACGGACGATGCGGTCTGCACGACAGCGCCGGCGGTCGTTAGAATTGCCGCGAGCAACTGGAGGGAGTCGTCGTCGTCGTCGACAATCAGAGCGTGATAACCGCTGAGTGCCACCCTCTTGCTAGTCTGGGAGCCGTCGCCGGCATCGGCTGGCCGCTGCTCACCCGTCTGTGCCGGCGCGCTATCTGGGTCCGTCCTCGGGAGGTCAATCGTAAACGCGGAGCCCTTTCCCGGTCCCGAACTCTCGGCGCGTACTGTGCCGCCGTGAAGTTCAACCAGGTGGCGAACGATGGCCAGGCCCAGTCCAAGGCCTCCATGTTCGCGGCTGACCGAGCCGTCCGCCTGGCGAAATCGTTCAAACACGTGCGGCAAGAATGTCGGATCGATCCCGGCGCCGTCGTCCTCGACACGAATGCTGATGCCTTTGTCATCAACGTCAATAAGCTCGACGGCGACGAGGCCTCCAGGCGGTGTGAATTTAACGGCGTTCGCCAACAGATTCCAGACGACCTGTTGCAGCCGCTGAGGATCGCCTTCCGTCATCCGGGCCGAGGCTGCGAGACGTGAGCGAAGCCGGAGCTTCTTCGCATTCGCGGCAGGCCGCACCGCGTCCAGCGCCGCGCCGATGATAGAGGCGAGATCGACCGGTTGCAGATCCAGGCGCAGACCACCGGTGATGATTCGAGAGACATCCAGAATGTCTTCGACCAGCTGCGCCTGTAATTGCGCGTTGCGGTCGATCACTTGAAGCGCGCGTGTGGTGCTTCGCTGATCCATCGTTCCGTCGAGCAGCATACGCGCCCACCCGACAATGGCATTGAGCGGTGTCCGCAACTCGTGTGACAGAGTTGCCAGGAACTCATCTTTCGCGCGATTCGCGGCCTCAGCCTCCCGGCGGGCAGTCAATTCACGTTGAAGGAGCTGCTCTCGTTCGCGTTCAGCCTGAACCCGGATGGTCAAGTCACGCACGAACCCTGTGAACCGCGGCGGGTCCTCATCCGACACCCGGATAATCGCGACTTCCACAGGGAATTGATGACCATCCGCGTGATACGCCGTGGTTTCTATCCGACGATCGATGAAGGGTCCGGTGCCGGTCGCGAGGTACCGCGCGAGCCCCGCGCGGTGCTGCTCCCGCAGTTCTTTTGGTATGAGCAGTCCGGCCAGTTCCAGCCCGAATACCTGGTCCCGTCGATATCCGAAAATTCGCTCGGCCGCGGGATTGAACTCGGTGATGTTTCCCTGGTGATCCATGCCGATGATGGCGTCCAGTGCCGTCTCGAGGATCGCGTACGTGCGTCTCTGGCCTTCCATTACCTCTTTTTCGACACGCTTGCGTCCAATAAACTGTCCGATTTGATTCCCGAGCGTCGACATGGTCCGAAGCAGGTCCGCATCCGCCGTGACAACGGTTCGAGTGAAACACTCGATCACGCCCAGCACCTCTTCGCCGATAGACACTGGAAACGCGAACCCGCCGTGCAGGCCAGCCTTCCGCGCGATGGCGGCGCGAGGGAAATTCGGATCGTCGGCAACGTTTTGTATCCAAGCGGCTTGACGTGTGGCCCACACACGTCCAGGAAGTCCGACGCCGGATGGAAACAATGTCTCCCGCGTGGACGTCACGAAGGCGCTGGCAGGTGACGCAGGACCACTCCACACCGAGAAACAGCGCAGTCGCTGCGCGTCGGCATCCACAAGCCACAGCGCACCAATCTGCCACTCGAGGTTCTCGCAGATGGCTCGGAGGATCGACGGCGCCGCCTGCACGAGACCGGGCGCCTCGGCCAGGACTTCGCCGACCGCATACGCGGTAGCACGCCGATGCTCGCTCGTCCTCCGCTCCGCCATCGCGGCGGCGAGGAGCAGGCCCGTGCCGGCCAACACGCCCATGAAGACCTGCAAGAGGATCAGACTGTCGTGCACCGCCGTACTGGCAAACGGACCTGACCCGCGAACGGTGTTCCAGATTGTCACGGCCGAGACTCCGAGCACGACAAGCCCGGTGGCTGGCTGGCCGAGCCGCATGGCAGCCGCGATGACCAAAGAGAAAATCACGTACTCGAGCGGGTGACCGGTGGCGGGAGCAAACACCTGACCGAAGACGAACTGGGTCACTAGCCCCGCGCCAATCACGAACAGGAAAGTCTCGAGCCAGTCTCGTCGTGACCAAGCCGCCGGCATACGCACCATCGTCAAGACGGCAGGGGCGACCACGAGGGCTCCAAGTGCATCGCCCAACCACCAATCGGACCACAATTCGGCGAAGCGCATCCACGGCTGAACGCCCGCAGCACAGAGCGTCGTGACCCCCACGGTGGCGCTGATGGCCGTGCTCGTCACGGCACCCCCGACGATGAATGCCACTGCGTCCGGGAGCCGACGAAGCGTCGGATCAAAGCCCGGCATTCGCCGCAGCATCCACGCTCCGGCGACGGCCTCCAACGTATTCCCCGTGGCGATACCACCGGCAGTCCACAGCGGAGCCTGTGTTCCCACATTGGCGACGAACGCCGCGAACCAGATTGCGGGCCAGAGCGATGGACCCCACAGAAGCAGGGCCGCGAGAGCGATTCCCGTCGGGGCCCACACCGTCGTGACCTGCTCCGCGGCAAACGCGAACTGGAACCCCAGTCTCGCGGCAATCACGTAGGCCAGGCTTACAGCCAGGCCGATGCCAATCAGTCGGGCGTCACCGGGGCGGGTTGGCGATATCACGCATCACGCTCGATGGTTGACGTCACACTCCGGTCGCGCCAGATCAGCGTCATGGTGTCCAGCGGGACTGGCCCGCGGCCCGGTACTAACGAGGGGTGCTCGACGGCGAGTTTCCGCGACCTGCGGCCGGCGCCGGCGGATTCGGAACGAAGCAATAGAGGAGTCCGGCGCCGCCGGTCGAAATGAGATTGGGCTGGCTGCAGCCGCGGCTCGGATGGACCGAGTTCCACGACGCATTCGCGCCGCCGAGCCGGTCGTGGTGGCCAAGCTGCACCGACGGACCCGGCGCCGGCGGCTGTGCGGGTGCGCCGCGGCCCGCGGGCGCCGCTTCGACATTGGCGTTGCTCGTGTAGTTGCTGCAGGTGTGGTCCGCACCGTCCGTGTAGGCCCGGCCATCCGGCGTCGATCCCGTGACCACGTCGTGCTGATTGGGCGTGTCGCCGACGCCGTTCACCATCTCCCCTTTTTCACTCAGCGCCGTCGTCTTCTGGATCCGGTTGCCGAGCCGCGCCTGCTCGATGGTGTCGCCGTGCAGCTCCGCCACGCTGGCGGCAATCTGCTGTCCCTTCGCGTTGAACCACGGACCCGGTCCGATCCGATCGCGGGCATTGACGGCGCCCGTCCCTTGCGTGCTGAGGTAGGCGACCCATCGGGCGTCGCCGCGGCCCGCGGCTGTGGCCAGACTCTGGCAGTGCGCATCCGCCCCGGTCAGGCCACCGTAGTTGGCGCCATCACCCTTGCTGACACTCGTCACGAAGAAGGTCATCGCCGGCGGCGGGCCCGCCTGCCGTCCGCCGCCGCGCCCTTGCCCGGCCGGCGCGGCCGGGGGCGGCGCGGCCG
>JANPCT010000295.1:0-1532 GCA_031431095.1 Acidobacteriota bacterium
GCTACTTCAGCTTTGAGAATCAAGGTTGGCCGGCGGGGACCGCTGCGCATCGGGGTATTGAGCGGCCAGAGCGGCGGCTTCGTTGAGAACTACCAAGGCGTTGTCCAAATCTGTCTCCCGATTCAACCAGATACTGACCCAAGCCGAGGGCCCAAAAAGGTGGTGTGCTTGGGCCAGCTGCGCCGCAGTGATCGCGGTTGCTCGCTCGCGGGTGAGCTCGATATCGCGCACCATCCCGCCGCGCCGGCCGGCCCAGTTCTTCGCGGCGGCCTCCGCGGCGTCGACCCTCGCCTGGGTGTTCTCGAGCTCGTTGACCAGACGCATCACGTTCCCGACGGTGGCCGGCGGCTGGCGTCCGCCGCGCAGCGCCCCGGCGGGGTCGGCCAGGATGCGATCGGCGAACGCGCGCGTGGCGCGCACTTTGTCGAGCTGCCCGCGCAGCACGGCCGCCTTCTGCTGCAACTCGGTCAGCGCGACTCCCGCCTCGGAGACGTCCAGTTTCGCCAGCGCGCCCCCGGCCGGCAGCCTGTCGCCGGGCCGAGCGAGGACCGCCTTCACGACACCATTCTGCTGGGCCTGCACGAGGACCACGTCCCCCTCGGGCACGATCCGGCCGCGGCCACTCACCACGACCGACACCTTCCCGAAAACGAGCGCACCCAGGCCGGAGAGGATCACGATCCCGAGCAGATATACGATGCCGCGCCTCAGGAGCGACGGCATCTCGTAGACGATGTCCGGCTGGTCGGTCTGGTCCGTCAGGTCACACCGTCCGGGTGGTCAGGTAGTAATACAGGCCGCGACGCGCCATCAGGTCGCGGTCGCTGCCGGTTTCGACGACGCGGCCGCGGTCGAGCACGACGATCACGTCGGCGTGGCGTACCGTGCTGAGCCGGTGCGCGATGACGATCATGGTGCGGCCGGCGAGCGCTCCCTGCAGCCTCGCGTAGAGCGCATGTTCGGTTTCGCCGTCGAGCGCCGACGTCGCTTCGTCGAGAATCAGGAGGCGGGGATCGACGATGAGCGCGCGGGCGATGATGAGCCGCTGCCGCTCGCCGCCGCTGAGCCGCGCGCCGCGCTCGCCGACCGGCGTGTCGTAACCGGCGGCGAGTGCGGCGATGACCTCGTGTACGCCGGCCAGCCGCGCCGCCTCGACGATCCGCTCGCGCGTCACCGACGGATCGCCGCGTGAGATGTTGTCGGCCACGGTCCCGTCGAACAGGAACGGGTGCTGTTCGACGATCCCGAGCTGGCGGCGCAGCGCCGGCTTGGGGACCGCCGTCAGGTCGGTGCCGTCGACCTGGATGGTTCCGCCGGCTGGCGGATAGACGCCGGCGAGCAGGTTGACGAGCGTCGTCTTGCCCGATCCGCTCCGGCCGACGAGGGCCACCGTTTGTCCGGGCAGGATCTCCAGGTTGACGCCGGACAGCGCGTCCTCGGTCGTGCCCGGATAACGGAAAGAGACCTCGGTGAGCCGGACATGCCCGGCGAGGCGCGGCGCCACTCCGTGCCCGGCGGATGTCTCCGTCGGC
>JANPCT010000296.1:0-4479 GCA_031431095.1 Acidobacteriota bacterium
ATCGCGAGCGCGGTGCGCAGGGTGAACCAGCCGCCGACCACCAGGACATAGGTGCGCGCGCGCTCCTGCAGCCGCAGCAGCGAGGTCGGCGACGTCGCCAGGCTCGCCAGGGTCGCGCTCAACACGGCCAGCTGCAGGTACGGCTCGAACGGCACCTGGCGCGCGGCGAGCTGGACGAGCGGTGCCCCCCAGAACGCGAGCGGCAAGCCGATCGCCAGCGAGCTGACCCAGTCGATCATCCACAGCGTACCGACCCGCCGGCGACGGTCCGCTTCAGGCCACGCGTAGTAGAAGCGGGTGACCGCTTCGCTGATGCCGAGCCCGAGAAACACCGCGAGGAAGTTCGTCACAACCGCGGCGGCGGCAATGATGCCGTAGTCGGCGGGCGACAGCGCGCGCCAGTAGAGCGGGATCAGCAGGAACCCGCCGAAGCGCATCACGATCAGTCCCACCGTGTAGACGGAGGAGCTCGCCGAGAGGCGCCAGAACATCTTCCTGACGCTGATCGTCGAGAAGTCCGACGGCGCCTCGCTCAACGGCCGGTCCCGGCGGACGGTGACGCGCGGAAGGCGCGCAGCGTCGCGCACCAGGCGTCGACGTCAGCCTGCCGCGCCAGCCGATCGGCGTATCCCAGCGCGTTGACCTCGACGCCGCCGTGGGTCGCCGGCGCCGACAGCGGCAGGTCGAACGGCCGGCCACGCGCGCGGTTCAGCGCCATCTGCGCCAGCCGCTTGCCGGCGCCGCGAAGCTGCGGCCCGAAGGCGAGGGGATTGCGGCGGGGCGCGGCACCACCGGAACGCGCCAGCGCGGCGATCGCCGCGGCCTGGCGCGCGGTGGAACGGCCGTCGAGACGATTGAGCCACCTCTCGAGGACGGTTCGCCGCGCCGCTGCGGCCGATTCGTCCACCCCGGCGCCAGACAGGTAGCGCGACAACCCCGCACCGATGTCGTCCGCGGTGGTCACGAGATGATCGACCTGCGCCGCATCGCCGAGCGCGCCACCTCCCGATCCGTCGGCGTGCCAGTCCTTCAAGTGCATGCCGAGCGTCGGAATACCCATGATCCACGCTTCCAGTCCGGTCGTGCAATAGCGATGCACCAGCACGCTCGTCGAGTTCAGCAGGTTGCCGATGTACTCCTGGCTGACGAGCGTGACGTTCGCCGCCCCTTTGTTGCGGCACTCGGCGAGATACTCGACGTACAGATCGAGCCGCTCCGCTGGATGCGTCTTGATGATGAAATTGACCTGCGGGAAGCGGAGGAACATGTCCAGCATCATCCCGCGCGCGTCGATCATCGAGCGCAGGTCGGCAGCGGCGTAGGCGCGCGCGTCCGCGTAGCCGGGGATGGTCGTCAGCCCGCGGACGGTCCAGTCGTTCTGGATGAAATCGCCGTCGGCCAGCGCGTATCCCGCGTGCGCGAAATTGGTCGCCCAGGTCACGATCGGCCGGCCGGGCATCAAACCGTACTCGCGATCGAGCTGCTCGCGCGACTTCAGCATCCGCCGTAGCGGTGCGACGTAAAAATCGAACCGGTTCACCCCGGTGGTCAGCACCTGGCCGGCCGACAGCGGCGTGTGCTCGAGCATGTAGTCGCGCACCAGATCGTTCCAGGTGAACCAGAGGTCCACGTTCGTCACGTCCACGTGCGCGCAGCCGAGGATGGGCATCACTTTCCAGGCGCTCGGGATGCCTTCGGTCGGAATGACGACCGTGCGCGCGCCGCTGGCGCGCGTCAGGCGCGAGATGCGCTGCTCGCGCGGCCCGGTCTGCGTCGTCGGGCAGACGATCTGCGGGCGGAACGCCAGCAGGGCCGCATCCCACATCGTGTAGTTCACGATCAGCGCCGGGACGCCGTGGACGTCTTCGAGCTCGACCTTGAGCAGCGCCAGGCTGGCGAGATCGCGCCACTTGTGGTCGGCGATCAGGAGCACCGGCGCGGACGACCGATCGCTCATCGCGGCGAGGGGTCTTTCTCGAGGACCCAGTACGTCACGTCGTCCCAGCCCGGACCGAGCAGGCGATCCGTTTCGCGGACGTGCAGCCCATGACGGCTTGCGTACAGACCGCCGAAGTCCGCCTTGAACAGCGCGCGGGTCTGTCCGCGATACGGCACTTCCACCGTGTCGGGGGCGTAGTACTCGGCGCACATGACGAAGCGGCGCGAGCAGCGCTGGATTTCATCCATGACGAGCGGCAGCAGTTCGGGCGGCTGGTGAATGAGCACGCCGACCGTGAAGACGAAATCGAAGGCGCCGTCGGCGAACGGCAGCGCGCGGCCGCTGGCGCGGGTCAGGCGCAGCGCTGGTTCAGCACCGTGGAGTGCGCCGAGCGCCGCGGCATTGATGTCGATCCCCGCGAGCCGGACCTTGTCGCCGGTCACGCGCACGAGAGGACGAAGGTTCGCGCCGAGGTTGCAACCCACCTCCAGCATGGAGGTGACGGGAAAGCGCTCCGCAATGCCCTGCCAGAACGACTGGCGCAGGCCGGGATCGACGGGATTGCGCTGCACGTAGGCGTTGCCGAACTCGCCCCCCCAGATCCCCTCGATGCGTGCGGCTTCGGAAAGCGGAGAGTTCGCGGAACTGCGGCGGTCGTCACTCATGATCGCACCGTATATGCAGGACGCGGCGGCTGCCCGAGCCACGACGGCTGGGCGGCCACATCCGTCCCTGTGACCCCAAACGACATCCATGGCAGCCAGGGTTCGGCATCCCACGGAGCCACGCGACCCTTGAAGGTCCGCGGCGGATTCAAGACCTTGATCAGCATGCGCACTTCTCGCACCGGCTCGCCGGCGCTCCGCACCGCCTTTGCGACGACGGCGCGATACTCGGCCATGTGCCCGGCGTCAGGACGATACGCCGCATCGGCAGACATCCTGATCGCATCGTCCGTCACATGGAACATCAGCCCTTCGAGGTAGCGCGGTCCCGCAACACAGCACGGGCCGGGAGTGCCCCGGTCCGTGAAGACCGGCAGCAGTTCGATGCGCGCGCCGGATGCGGTCACGCCTTCGAGCCGGTAGACGAACGTTCCGAAGAGATGCACCTCGCAGAAGAGCGGCAGTGGGCGGATGTCGTTCGCGTAGCGGTTGTAGACCCGCGTCGGCCGGAAGCCGGCGAGCGCATCGAGCGCCGACGGTCGCCCGAGCACAGCGGCAACGGCGGCGGCGGTGAAGACGGCCATGTACGAGAGGTGCGCGATTGCGAAGACGCGCCCGAACATCCCTGGCGCCGGACCCTCGGACCCCGGGACGCGGTGTTGCGATGGCCACGCGCCGGACGAAGACGGCAGCATGAGCGGCAGGAACATCAGGCCGGCGAGGCCGATGAAGTAGAAGGACATCGCCACGCCAAAGCCAAACATCAGGCCGGCGAAACCGGCGATGCCGACCCAGCGAAGGTAGGGGACGAACAGCAGCAGCACGCAGCCGCTTTCGACCGCCATGCCCAGGTAGTTGCCGGCGAGCGTGAACGGGCGCGACGCGGAGACGAAGTCCATCCAGCCGTGATGCGTCCATGGCAGCAGCATCGCGAGGTAGAAGCCGTCGCCGGCGCGCCACACCGGGCTCATCACCTTGGGGAGCCCCGCGAGCATGGTGCAGAGGCCGATCGACAGCACCGCGATGTCGGCGGGCCATCGCGGCTGGAAGCCGGGCGGTTGATCGCCGCGCCGTCGAGCCCGCCGGGCGTCGAGGCTGCGCGCCGCCCCCGCGTCCATGAACATCAGGGTGAAGGCGCCGATGCGGTACATCAGCTCACCCACCGCCCCGGCCATGGGATTGCCGTTGAGAACGATGACGAATGCGAAGCTGGCGATCGCCATCAGCCGCGCCTGCCAGCCGGCCAGCAGCAGGATGAGCACGGCCATCCAGACGGCGTAGGCGCCGGTCGCGAGCGCCGGATGCCGCGGCCACGCCACGTCGGCGAGCTGCACGGCGCCGACCGCGTAGAACAGCCCCACCGCGGCAACGGCGATGCGAAACACGCCGATTGCCTCGCTGTCGATCCGGCGCGCGAAGAACGCGTCCAGCACTCTCATCCCGTTACCACTGTGCGGACGGTCACGAACGCTTCGGCGGCATCGACGCCGACTTGCGTGCCTCGATAACGTGCCCAGGCACGCAGGGCATCGGGCGCGCGCGGATGCGGCCACGTCCGCCGCTCAGACTCGTAGTGTTCCATCGCCTCGATCTTGCGATCGAGCGCCGCTCCAATCGACACGTAGTGGCTCGGGATGAACGTCATCGCCGGCGAGGGACCGGCCCACCCGGTGGCGGACGGCACTTCATACGCATAGATGGCGACCGGCCCCGCCTCGGGCAGCGGCCGGAAGGCCGCCATCACGGCGTCGAAGGTGACGCGATGATCGATGTTCAAGTCGCCCCAGTGATGGACGTAGACGACGTCCGGCCGGACGCGGTCGCGCGCCTGCTCGACCGCCTTGACGACGTCGAGGAGAGCGACGCTGTCGAAGC
>JANPCT010000297.1:0-2510 GCA_031431095.1 Acidobacteriota bacterium
TGGGATTGGTCGGGTCCATGCGCGCCTCGATGGCGCCCGTCCAGCCGTCGTTCGGCAGGTTGTTCGACAGCTTCGTCCACGTCTTGCCGCCGTCCACGGTCTTGAAGAAGCCACGGTCGCCGACCCTGCCCCAAATTGTGCCAATCGCCGCCACGTAGGCGATGTTCGGGTCGGTCGGGTGCAGGACGATGGAACCGAGGTTGAAGGTGTCCTTCAGGCCCATGTGGGTGAAGGTCTTGCCGCCGTCGGCGGACTTGTAGATGCCGTCGCCCCACGCCGCGGAGTTGCGTCCGCACTCCTCGCCGGTGGCGACCCAGATGATGTCGGGGTTCTTCTGGTTGATGGCGACGTCGCCGATCGACGCGGACCCGTAGTTGTCGAAGATCGAGGTCCAGGTGACGCCGGCGTTGGTCGACTTGAACACGCCTCCCGAGGCGCTGCCGACAATGACATGCGAGAAGTCGTTATCCAGTGCGTCGACCGCCGAGATGCGGCCGATCAGGTTTGCGTTGCCGACGTTGCGCCATCTCAAGGATGCGATCATCGGGTCGGTGGCATACGACGGCTCCTGCACGGGCGCCTGTCCCTGACCCTGGGCCATGAGACTCCACGACACGATGACCGCATAAACCGGCAGCACGACTGCCAGCATGCGTCGTCTCTTCATATCCGTCCCTCCACGGTGTGGGGCGGAGTATATCTTCAGTGCTCAGTGCGCGGTGCGCAGTGCGACGTGCTGAGGGCGCGGTGCTCAGTCTGGTGCGCGGTAGCGTCGTGCGTAGTGGGCGGTGCGCCTGCGCGGATCCGGCTATACTGCCGCGTCATGCAATCAGTTCTTGCGGAGCTTGTCGGCACGATGATCGTCGTGCTGCTCGGAAACGGGGTCGTTGCCAATGTTGTCCTCGACCGCACGAAAGGACAGAACGCTGGCTGGATCGTCATCACCACGGGATGGGGAATCGCGGTGGCGATGGCGGTGTACGCGGTCGGGCGTGTCAGCGGCGCGCATCTGAATCCTGCCGTCACGCTGGCGCTCGCGACGATCGGGAGCTTCCCGTGGGCGGAAGTGCCAGGCTACGTGGCGGCGCAGCTGATCGGCGCCGTCCTCGGCGCCGTGCTGGTCTGGCTGGCCTACCTGCCGCATTGGCGGTTGACGGCCGACCCCGCGACCAAGCTCGCGGCCTTCGCGACCGGACCGGCCGTCCGCAACCCCCTCGCCAACTGCATCACCGAGATCATCGGCACCGCGATCCTGATGTTCGGGATCCTCGCCATCGCGGCAAATGCCCAGACGCTCAACAAGCCCGGCGACGTCGATTTGTCGTTCGTCTTCAGCCGCGGGCTGCAGCCGCTGCTGGTCGGCGTGCTGGTGCTCGGCATCGGCCTCTCGCTCGGCGGTCCCACCGGCTACGCCATCAATCCGGCGCGCGACCTCGGGCCCCGCATCGCTCACGCCATCCTGCCGATCGCGGGCAAGGGTCCATCGGACTGGGGCTACGCCTGGATCCCCGTCGTCGCTCCCATCATCGGCGGCATTGCCGGCGCCGGTCTGTACTCCATCATCGGATTCTGAGGAACACCATGGCCCGTTACGTAGGCGCGCTCGACCAGGGGACGACGAGCACCCGTTTCATGGTTTTCGACAAGGGTGGCAACGAAGTTTCGCGGCACCAGCTCGAGCATCAGCAGATCCTGCCGCAGCCAGGCTGGGTCGAGCACGATCCCCTCGAGATCGCGGCGCGCAGCGACGAAGTGATCGCGCGCGCCATGCGCAACGTCAACATCACCGCGGCGGACCTGGCGGCAATCGGCATCACCAACCAGCGCGAGACCACCATCGTGTGGAACCCGAAGACCGGGCGTCCCTGGTACAACGCCATCGTCTGGCAGGACACGCGCACCGACCGCATCATCAACGCGCTCAGCGCCACGCAGGGACAGATGATCCGCAGCCGCACCGGGCTGCCGCCGGCGACCTATTTTTCCGGCGCCAAGATCCAGTGGATCCTGGACAACGTCCCCGGCGTGCGCGAGGCCGCGGCGCGCGGCGAAGCCGTCTTTGGCAATCCCGACACGTGGTGCATCTGGAATCTCACCGGCGGGCGGGACGGCGGCGTGCACGCGACCGACGTCACCAACGCGAGCCGGACGATGCTCATGAACCTGCAGACGCTGGAGTGGGACGAGGAGCTGCTCGCGATTTTCAACATTCCGCGCGCCATGCTGCCTGCCATCCGCGCCTCGTCCGACAAGGACGCCTTTGGCGTGACCCGGCGCGGCGGCGCGGTGGGCGGCGAGGTGCCGATCGCGGGAGACCTCGGCGATCAGCAGGCCGCAACCGTCGGACAGGTGTGTATCCGTCCCGGTGAAGCGAAGAACACCTACGGCACCGGTAACTTCATGCTGCTCAACACCGGCACCCAGATCGTGCCGTCAAAGGCAGGACTGCTGACCACGGTGTGCTACCGGATGGGCGGCGAGACGATCTTCGCGCTCGAGGGATCGATCGC
>JANPCT010000298.1:0-4653 GCA_031431095.1 Acidobacteriota bacterium
TCACGCCCATCGAATCGCTCGGCGTCGATTTCGACCCGCACTACCACATGGCCGTGTCGCACGAGCCGGCGGAGGGGCGGCGGGAAGGTGAAGTGATCGAGGAATTCCGGCGCGGCTACATGCTGGGCGATCGCCTGCTCCGGCCCGCGATGGTGAAGGTGGCAAAAGGGTGAGCAAGCGCGATTACTACGAAATTCTCGGGGTGGCGCGGGACGCCACCGATCAGACCATCAAGAGCGCGTATCGCAAGCTCGCACTGAAGTACCACCCGGACCGCAATCCCGGCGACGCCGCGGCGGAGGAAGAGTTCAAGGCTGCCGCCGAGGCCTACGCGATCATCTCCGACGCCGAGAAACGTTCGGCCTACGACCGCTTCGGACACGCCGGCGTCAGCGGCGCGGGCGCGGGTGGTTTCGACCCCAATGCTTTTGCCGGCTTCGAAGACATCTTCGGGAACCTCGGCGATCTTTTCGGCTTCGGTGACATGTTCGGCGGCCGCCGCCGGCGCGGCGGCCCGCAGCGGGGCTCGGACCTGCGCTACGACCTGGAGATCTCGTTCGAAGAATCGTTCACCGGCACCGAGACGTCGATCCAGATCCCGCGCGAGGAAACCTGCGACACCTGTAAGGGCTCCGGCGCCGCCGCGGGCAGCGCGCCGGAGGTCTGCACCCAGTGCAAGGGCTCGGGGCAACTTCGCTTCCAGCAGGGCTTCCTGACCGTGGCGCGCCCGTGCTCGACGTGCCGCGGCTCCGGCAAGGTGATCAGCAAGCCGTGCCAGGCGTGCCGTGGCGCGGGCCGCGTCGGCCGCGAGCGGAAAATCACTGCCAAGATTCCGGCCGGGATTGCCACCGGACAGCGGCTGCGCCTGTATGGCGAGGGAGAACACGGATCGGCAGGCGGTCCTCCGGGCGATCTCTACGTCGTCGTGCACGTCCAGGACCACGACGCCTTTCACCGCGAAGGGGACGACCTGTATTCCCACCTGTCGCTCAGCTATCCGATGCTGGCGATGGGGGGCACCGCCACCGTCCCGACGATGACCGGCGACGAACAGGTCAAGATTCCCGCGGGCACCCAGGTGGGCGCGCGCTTCAAGCTGCGCGGCAAGGGTATGCCCAACGTGTCGGGTCGTGGACAAGGCGACCTCTACGCGGTGACGCGTCTCGCGGTTCCCAAGAAGCTGACAAAGGAACAGAAGCACCTGCTCGAACAACTGGCCAGGACCATGCCGCCGGAGACGCTCGAAGTGAGCGAGTCCGACGAAGGGGACAAGCCATTCTTCGAAAAGGTGAAGGATATTTTTGGCTGACTCCCCGGCGCTCGAACTGCAGTTCGGCACGCCGGGAGATGCTGAACTCCACGACCGGCTCTACGCCCTGCTCGACGACTTCGACCCCATCGCCATCCACGAGGACGACTCACGACACTCCTGGCGGGTCTTCTTCCGCTCCGCGGAGCGCCGCGACGCCGCGTTCCGCGCCCTCGGCGCCACTTTCCCATCTAAGCTGATCCGCGTCAGCGCAGTTGACGTGCCGGACGAGGATTGGGCGCGCCGCTCGCAGGAGAGTCTCAAGGCCGTCGAGGCCGGCGGTCTCGTCATCGCACCGCCGTGGGACGTCCCGGGACCGCAAAGTGACAAGGCCGACGGGACAAGACTGGTGATCATCATCGAACCGTCGATGGGGTTCGGCACGGGTCACCATGCGACGACGCGGTTGTGCCTGCGGCTGATGCAGCAACTGGACTTGCGCGGCGCGCGGGTGCTGGACATCGGCACCGGTTCCGGCGTGCTCGCGCTGGCGGCGTGGAAGCTCGGGGCGGCGGACGTCGTGGCCGTCGACAGCGATCCCGACGCGCTCGACAATGCGCGGGACAATATCGCGCGTAACGGCGCCGCCCCGTCGATCGACATTATCATGGACGATCTCGGCACGCTGCGCGTCGAACGAGCGCACCTCGTGCTCGCGAATCTCACCGGCGCCGTTCTCGTCCGCTATGCCGACGAGTTGCGCGCGATCGTCCGGGCCGGGGGCTATTTGGTGCTGAGCGGCTTCGCGCCGCGCGACGCCGCAGTGATCAAGACGGCGTTCAGCGGCTTCGCGTCGATTGACGAAAAGGTGGAAGGCGAATGGGCCGCGCTCTGCCTGCGCCGCGCTGACGCTCCCTGAGGCGGGTCGCGCATTCCCGAGGGCGCCGCTGAGGATTGACGGGTCCCGGTCGGCTACAATGCGCGGCTATGACCTGGCTGATCTTCGCGGTCGCGATGTTCACGACCCAACAGTCTCCTGTCTCCTGGCGTGATCCGTCACCGCACCAAACGCGATTCGTGACCGTCGACGGCAACGTGCGACTGGAAGTGCTCGATTGGGGAGGCGGCGGCCGGCCGGTTCTCTTCATCGGCTGCTACCTCACCGGCCATGTGTACGACGCCATCGCGCCCAAGCTCACCGAGCGGTTTCACGTCTACGCGCTCACCCGGCGCGGCATCGGTGCTTCGGATCAGCCGCAGCGGGGGTACGACCCCCACCGCAGGGCGGAAGACGCACTCGACGTCATCCGCGCGCTGCACATGGAGAAACCGATCCTTGTGGGTAACTCGTGCGGCGGCGACATCCTCCATGCCCTCGGTGCACAGCATCCCGAGGCGCTTGGCGGCCTCGTCTACATGGACGCCGCCGAGGATCCGACGCTGAGGATGACCGACTACCCGCAGGTTCCGGTCGACGACGCGCACATGCCCAAATCCGTGCACCAGCCGGTCCATGCCCCCTTTCCTGACGCCGAAACGCGGCAGCTGGCCGAGCACCCTATTGACCCTGCCATTCGCAAGGCCATTGTCGAGGACAACCAGGTCAAGCCGGAGTACGCGCACATCCGCGTGCCGGTGCTTGCGATCTACCGTGTCAAGACGATTGATCAGGCCTTGAAGGATTTCGAACCGCGCACCAGCGAAGAACGCTCGGCGCTGTTTCAACGCTACGTGGCCGCTCGCGCGATGCTCGAAAAATGGCAAGGCGACTTGCGCGCCGGCGTACCCGGCGCGCGTATCGTGGAGCTGCCTGGCGCGGAGCTGTACATGTTCCTGTCCAACGAGGCAGACATCATCCGCGAGATCAGGGCGTTCGCGCTGACGCTGGATCAATGAGGATTAACAACGGCCCTTCGGAGCCACCCCGCTCCATTCACCGGCGCCCGCCTCACGCGGTCACGGTGATCGCCGCCGTCCTGGCGCTGGGCGTCCTGACTGGCGTTGCGCGACTGGCCGCCGACGATCGACCCTCGCCGATTCAGCGCGCGCTCGGCTTTCTTCTTCTTCACCAGGTTCGGCAGCCACTCGACGTCATGGTGAACGGCGCTCGGGTCAGGGACTGCCCCGGGGATTGGCCCCAATTCTTCCGCCTGCGAAACAACTCATCGCTCCGCGTCCGCGACGTCAGTCCGTTTCCTGTGGCCTTCATCCACCATGCGTTGACCTACGCCAGCGAAATCAATCAGCGGGCGCTTGGCCTCGCTCCCTCAGACCTCTGGGCGGCGCGCGCGATGCGACAACGAGCCGTTGGCTTCATGCGCCGCTTCGAGTCACCACGTGGCGCGCCCGATGCGGGGACGTTTGGTTTCTGGCCCGAAGACACGGATCCCGCCACCCCGGATCTGCTGGTGACCTTTCTACTCACTTCCTGGCTGCGGGGACCGTTCCTTGGAGGCACCCGCGTTCCACTCAACCTGCCGGTGTACCCGTCGACGCTCGCCATTCCGAGCGATGCCGACGTGACGGCGACCACGTTCGCGTCCTTGCTCGACGCCACGATTCTGGACGCGGCGCCGTTCAGTCCCGTCGCATTCGAACAATTCTTCGTGGACTGGCGGGACCTCGGCCTGGTGCCGCGACGGTTGAACCCGCCGTGGCTGGCGCCGGCCAGTGGTGCATTTCTGACGTGGCTCAGTTATCGCGACCCGCAGTTTCCGCTTTTCCCGAATGACGTCGACGCGGTCGTGAATGCCAACGTGCTCTACGCGCTGGGCCGTCACCGACGGCTCAACACGCCGGGCACGGCTGATGCGGTTCGGTTGATCAACGACGTGACCGCGTTGGGACTGCACCACGGGCGGCTCGACGAAATCACCGGCTACTACCCCGACAACCTGACCTTCCACTACGCCGTGTCGCGCGCGTTTCGCGAAGGCGGGGTCTTCACGCTGGCGCCCGCAGTCAAGATCCTCGCCGACGATCTCGAATCGTCAGTGCTGTCGCGTCCCGACGGCACGGCGTTCTGGGACTATGGCGATCCACATCTCAACACGGCGTTTGCGGTGCTCACCCTGCTCAACGCTGGCCGCCAGTCGAGAATCGTGGATCGCGCAATTGGCTACCTGGTGTCGCAGCAGAGCGCACTCGGCGGCTTCGACGAAGCGACGTTCTTCATCGGTCGCGCCGACGGCGGCCAGGTGTTCGAGTTCCGTTCCGCATCGCTCACGACCGCGATGGTGCTGGAAGCGCTGGCGCGTCACGAACTGGCAATGCGGCGCGTCCGGTAAGTCAAACCGACCACGGCCGTCGCGGAACATGGTGGAATGTTGATGAGTCTCGAGGTGATCCGCGTTTGTCTGAGCAGCGCGACGATCAGGGCGGCGAGCGCCACAATCAGCGCGGAG
>JANPCT010000299.1:0-3737 GCA_031431095.1 Acidobacteriota bacterium
CGACCGTGTCGGGGGGTCCGGCGGGGCGATGCCCCCCGGTGAAGTAATGATCGGATACTCCGACTCCGCCAAGGACGGGGGACGGCTGGCGGCGAACTGGCAAATCTACAAAGCGCAGGAAGGCGTCGTCGCCGCCGCGCGCGATGCCAGCATGCCCCTGACGCTGTTTCACGGCCGCGGCGGCAGTATCGGCCGCGGCGGTGGACCGACCCATCTCGCCATCCAGTCGCAACCCCCGGGGTCAGTCGACGGCCGCCTGCGCGTCACCGTGCAAGGAGAGATGATCCAGGCGCAGTTCGGCCTCCACGATATCGCCGTGCGTACGCTGGAGGTCTACACGACGTCGGTGCTCGATGCCACGCTCCAGCAACCCGCACCGGTGCCTGCGCAGTGGCGCGAGGCCATGGAGCGGATCGCGTCCACCGCGCACGCCACCTACCGCGCCATCGTCTACGACGACCCGCACTTCATCGACTACTTCCAGGCGGCCACGCCCGCGAGAGAGATCGGGCTGGCGCCGATTGGCAGCCGCCCGGCACGACGCGGCGGTGACGGCGGCGTCGAGTCGTTGCGCGCCATTCCGTGGGTCTTCGCGTGGACGCAGTCGCGGCTGCTGCTGCCGTCGTGGCTCGGCACCGGCGAAGCCCTTGCCGCGGCCCTGAATCGCGGGGAGCGCGCCCTGCTGCGTGACATGGCGCGGGGCTGGCCGTTCCTCAACGCCACCTTGCGGCTCGCGGAGATGGCGGTCGCCGAAGCGGATCCCGCGATCGCCGCCGCCTACGATCGCGCGCTGGTGCCTGACGAATTGAAAGCCGCAGGCGCGGATCTTCGTGCCCGGCTGGAACTGGCGCGCCGCAGCGTGGTCGACGTCCTCGCTACCCGCGAGCTGCTCGCCGACAATCCCGTCCTGCGACGTTCCATCGACGTCCGCAAGCCCTACGTTGACCCGATCAACATCGTGCCGATCGCCCTGCTCGCGAGGCTGCGGGAAGACGACGCGGTCAGCCAGGAGTTGTGGCAGGCGTTCCTCGTCACGGTGAACGGCGTCGCCGCGGGGATGCGCAACGTCGGATGAGGCCACGATGCCACTGCTAATCACACCGGCCCTGACGATCGATGACGCCGCACTCGAGGAGCGGTTCGTGCGCGCGTCCGGACCCGGCGGTCAGAACGTCAATAAGGTCTCGACCGCGGTGCAGCTGCGCTTCGACGTCGACGGCTCTCCTCTGCTGGAACCGGAAGTGCGAGAGCGGCTGAAGACGCTGGCCGGCAGCCGCATGACCGACGCAGGCATCCTTGTGATCGACGCCCGCGCGCATCGTACTCAGGGACAGAACCGCGAAGCCGCGCGTGAGCGTCTGGCCGACCTGATCCGGCAGGCGATGATCCGTCCCAAGCGGCGCACGAAAACGACACCCGGCAAGGCGGCAAAAGAGCGCCGTCTCGAAACAAAGAAGCGCCGCGCCACCACGAAGCGCGGGCGCGAGCGGCTGCGCGACGACGACTAGTCGAGCGGTTCCGTTCCGATTTACGATTCTCAACATTTGATCCAGTTGGCGACGTCGCAAATGACGCCTTCGGCAACATGCGACGGCAGCTGGTATTCAGCCGGCAGGCTCGGACCCGTAGCCGCAATGAACAGGTGATTGAGCGGCGGGATAGGAGCGGAACGTCACGTCGGATCGCGCGATCGACGGGCTCCTGACCGATGCAATTTCCGCGACCCCGCCCAAGTAGTCCGTCCGCAGAAAGTGCTCTGGCCCCACTTGCCACCGCAAAGCGCAAGATCGGGGTCAGACCCCGTGCCCCGCACTCCGCGGCGAGATTGGGGTCAGACCCCGAACCTGCCCCGCCCAACCTGCCTCCGGCCGCCACGGTCCGCGGGACTCAGCGTTCCGAGCCGTGGGTGTTGATTTCGGGATCGGCGATCGGATGGAGACCAACCTCGAGGGGGTCGTCCTGACTCAGAGCAGGCGGCTGGCTGACTGACGCAGAACTGAACACGTCGCCACCGCCCCGCGGCGTGGTGTCGTTGCCAATATCCTTAGTGATTGGCGGACTCTCATTCGACTTCATCGACATCGGGTCATCCTCCGTCGCAGCCGCATGCAAGAAGTGCCACAGACACACGGCTGGGCACGCGGATCCCACGTCAAGCGGTCAGGGGTCGGAGCTGAGCGCAGGAACCCGCCGGGCCCACGATCCGCAGAATGGTCCCGAGCACGACGACGATGAACCGCAGGCAGGTGATGTAGACGCCAGCCATCGGCCGGCCAAGCGAGAGCTGGCCGCCGATGCCGTAGCGGCCGGCGGTGAACGCCATCGCCCCGAAGGCGGATGTCGCCGCGGGCGAAGGTCCGGCCGGGGGCCAGCGCACGCCGACCACGACGCCGACCGCGATGGCGGTGAGGACCTGGACGTAGGGGCTCCTGAAGACGGCAGGGCTGGGCATGGGAAAAGCGCTGCCAGTATAGCGCTCGCCGCCGCGTCCGCTGCGCGTTACCATGGGGCATGGTTCAAGCTCAGACAGCCGCTCCCGCCCTTGGAACATTCGGCGTCGTCCTCGGCGCGGAGCCCGTCACACGCGGCGACACCTTCAGCGTGCGCAACCCGTACGACGGTTCGCTCGTGGGCACTGTGCACTACGCGGGCCCGAATGAGATCGAGCGTGCCATCGCCAACGCCCAGCGAGCGTTTGCGGTGACGAGAAAACTGCCGTCCTGGAAGCGCGAGGCCATTCTGCTGGCCGTGGCCGCCGCCATCGCCGGGCGGCGCGAAGCTCTCGCGCGAACCATTGCGCTCGAGGCGGGCAAGCCAATCAAGACCGCGCGCCTGGAGGTGGACCGCGCCGCCTTCGCCTTCAAGGTGGCGGCGGAAGAGACCAAGCGCATTCACGGCGAGATTCTGTCGCTCGACTGGCTGCCGGGAACCGACAATCGCGAAGCGCACGTGCGGCGGATTCCGCTCGGCCCGATCGCTGGCATCACGCCGTTCAACTTTCCACTCATGCTGGTCGCGCACAAGGTCGCCCCCGCAATGGCCGCGGGTAATCCGGTCATCATCAGGCCCGGCGAGCGCACGCCGATCTCGGCCCTGGAGCTGGGACGCCTGGTGATCGAGGCCGGCTGGCCGGCCGAAGGGCATGCGGTCATCCCCTGCACCATTCCCGATACCGCGCTGCTGGTGGAGGACGACCGCATCAAGCTACTCAGTTTCACCGGCAGTCCGGCGGTCGGGTGGGCATTGAAGAACCGGGTCGGACGCAAGCGCATCACGCTGGAGCTCGGAGGCAACGCCGCCGTCATCGTGCACCGAGACGCCGATGTCGGCTACGCCGCCGAGCGCGTCGCCTTCGGTGGCTACAGCTACGCCGGCCAGTCGTGCATCTCCGCGCAGCGGATCTACGTCCACGAGGAAATCTACGGCGCCTTTACCGAGGATCTCGTGCGGCGGACGCGGGCGCTGCGCACGGGCGATCCGCTGCACGACGACACCGACGTCGGACCCGTCATCGACGCGGCCGCGGCAGATCGGATCGGCGAGTGGCTCGATGAAGCCACGGCCGCCGGCGCAGTGGTGCTCACGGGCGGGACACGCGACGGCAACGTGTGGCAGCCCACCGTCATCGAGGGCGCACCGGCCAGCGCGCGCGTCAATTGCCGTGAAGTGTTCGCCCCGCTGGTCTCGCTCACCAAGTACACGGACGTCAACGAGGCGATCCACGCGGCCAACGCCGG
>JANPCT010000300.1:0-5724 GCA_031431095.1 Acidobacteriota bacterium
CGGCAAGCGCGAGCACCGATGCGGCGACCGTCACGAGCGACGGCGTTGACGGGCCGGCCGCTACGATCGCGGCCAGCGGGACGAGGCCGCCTCCGGCAATCGCGACACCCCAGAAGAGAGGCGCGTAGGCGCCGCGGCGAATAGTCTGCACCGCAAGCTCATGATGCCGCGTGGGGCTTGGCGACAGCACGTTCTCGAACAGCAGGATGACGATGTGCAACGCCAGCGATGCGGCGAGAATCGATCCGAGGAGCGGCCGCAACGCTTCGCCGCCGGGGCTCACCACCAGTGACGCAAGCAGCAGCGACGCCGCGCCAGTTGCCCCTGACTGTGCCACCAGATCGATCGCCGCATGCGGGCCCTGCCAGAGATCCCGGCCGAGACCCTGCGCGAAGAGGAATCCCGTGTAAGCCGTCGCCAGGAATGCGAACACGATCGCCGGCCACGCCAATGCCGTCAGCACCCCGCCCCACCCGAACCATCCGGCGCCAAGCCACAAGGCGCTGATCGCACCGTGACCGGTCAGGAACCACGCTCCCCAGACCATCCACGAGCGCCGGTTCCCCCGCGTCAGGATGTAGTAGAAGCGCTCGGGGCGTTCGAGGTCGTAGACGAGAACCGCCGACGTCAAGGCGATGAAAATCGTCGAGATGGCGGGCGCCGCGATCGTGACCAGCGGGCCATCGAAACCAAGCAGCCAGCAGATCGCGCCGAGCAGCATCGCACCGGTCGACACGGCCTTCATGAAGAGATAGAGCACCATGTCGGCGCCCCACGGCTTGCCGTGCGGGATGTCGTAGTCGACCCGGGGTGCGCCCGGCATCGAGGGATCCTCGTCGGGCGAGCCGATCGGCCGCAGGTGGACCTTCCCTTCCTTGTACATCAGCGGCCGTGTTGCCGCTTCCGGGCGGATCACGCTGTCTTCCGCGCCGAGGTAGAAGACCTTCGGCCCGGTGCCCTTCTCGGGCTTGCGGACCATGAAGGCCTCGCGCTGGACGATCTGCGCCACCTCGCTCGTCGGGTCCTCGAGGTCGCCGAAGATGCGGCACTCGGTCGGGCAGACGCTGACGCATGCGGGCAGCAGCTTGTTCTCGACGCGGTTCGCGCAGAAGTTGCACTTCTCGGCGGTATGGGTGTTCGGGTCGATGAAGAGCTGATCGTACGGGCACGCCTCCATGCAGGCGCGACAACCGATGCAGCTGTCGCCGTGCAGATCGACGATGCCGTCGCGGCGTTTGAAGAGCGCATTGGTCGGGCAGATGCGCGCGCACGGCGCCTCGTCGCACTGGTTGCACAGGACAGGAAAAAAGAACCGGCGCGTGTCGGGGAAGGTACCTTTCTCGACGGTCTTCACCCAGCACCGGTTCACCCCGACGGGAATTTGGTGCTCAGCTTTGCAGGCAATGGTGCACGCATGACATCCGATACACTTCCGGAGGTCGATCGCGAACCCGTAATTAGCCATGGGGATCAGAGGACTATAACCCATCCCGCAGGCGTCGAAAGGCGTCCAGCGCCGCGCCGCGAACCTCGCCTGTCACGATCGGAAACGTCGCGAGCACATGCGCGAGGTCGTCCTCATCCAGGCGGTAGGCGCGAGTGACATGTGCGTCGAGCCTGGCGCGGACCTGCGTATCCAGTGGTTCAGCCGCCGCCATGCGCGCGAGCCGCACGATCGTCTCGAACGCCGGCGAACGGCGCGCCACGACAGGAACCGGCAGGTGCTCGATCACCGCCGCGGGCACGTGGGTGCCGCCCCGCAGCCGCACGAGATAGTTGGCGACGAAACTGTTGAACACTCCGCACAGATACCAGTGCACGTCCTCGTCGCGCGGTGCACGCAGGCAGAAGATCGTGTGGGTCGTCACGGTGCCGGGAGGGATCATCGCCGCGATCAACGTCATCCGGTTAGTCGATGCGGCGACCTCGCGGTAGCCCAGGCGCGCGCGATCGAGCTGGTCACGGCGGCCGAGCAGCCGCACGGCGATGGGGCGTTCCACGAACTGTGACGCCCTGCCCGCGTCCACCACAAAGGCGTCGAGGTGTTTCCCCTCCAGCACTGGCAGCCCGCTGGATCCGAAGTGTTTTCGATCGTCGGTGGCGTTGAGCTCGCGTCCGAAGCGAGCATCCCAGCCTTCAAGGCCGCCGAGCGCGGGCGCCACCGACAGGACGTGCGAGAGAATCGCGCGATCCCGCTCTGCCGGCAGCTCGGGGACCGCGAGACCGCTGCCGCTGAAGCGGCGCACGAGCGTCAGCGGGACCCGCACGCTCCCCGGCACACTCCCCTCATCCGGCACATCGTCCAGGTCACCGGCACGCGTCAGCCCGGCGCGATACGGCAGTTCGCCGGTTACACCGCCAACCGACGCAGTCAGCAGTGAGAAACGGACGCCGCGGTGGATCGGGAACAGCGCGTCACGATTGTCGAACCCGATGACCGCGTCGATGCTGCTGCGCTCGAACAGAAACTGGCGGAGTGCCGAAGAGCCGTGGTCCGCGAGCAATCCTGACGGCATCAGCATCCCGACGCGCGCCCCACGCATCGCGAGCTGCAGCATCCGTTCGGCGAACAACTGATACAGGTTGGCGTGGCCGCCGCCTTGAAGCCGGTAGCATCCCGATTGCCGGCTGAACGAGGTCAGCTCCCGCGCTGCGGACCAGGGAGGGTTGCCGATCACGGCGTGGAAGCCGGCGTCCGCGAGCGGCTCGCCGCGATGATCGAAGTAGGCCTCGGGAAACTCGAGATCCCAATGGAAGAAGCGCTCGCGTGAGGCGGCGTTCGCTGCGGCCGCACGCCACTCCCGCAGCAACCTGGGCGGCAGCCCGGATGGGTCGCCGCGTAGAGCCGCCTGGAATGCGGGCCACGACCGGGGCGTGATGCGGCCGACGCCGGCCGGCCAGAACCACGCCGCACACCACGCATCGGCCACCGTGCGCCAGGCGCTCAGCGGACCGTTCCTGCCGCCTAGATCCTCGACTGTGCGTTCCTTGCGACGCACCGCCTCGGCCGAGTCGTCAGGTTCCAGCGCCATCGCAAGGCGGGGCCTGACAGTCGACGCGAGGTGCGACGCGAGCACCTCATCGAACAACGGCAACGGTGAGGGGGCCTGCCCTCTTCCGCCACCGGGCGGCTGGCGGGCAACATCGGTGGACCGCGCGCCGGCGAGGGCGTTGCCAGTCCGCAGATGATGGTCCAGGAAGGTGAGTGGCCGATCGGCGGCGAGCGTGCACAGCCACAGGGACAGCCGGGCCAGCTGCACGGCCGTCGGATTCAGATCGACGCCGTAGAGACAGCGCTGCGCCACGACTCGCCGGAACCCGGCACGGTCGGTGGCACTCACCTCGCCACGCACCACGGAGCCTTCGACGATCAGTGCCTCTTCATACGCATCGGCGAGATAGCGGCAGGCCGCAACGAGGAACGCCCCGCTGCCCATCGCCGGATCGACCACGCGCAGCGACAGGACTTCCCCGGGCGTCCGTCCGCGTATCAGTGGCGCCAGCGTGCGGCGCACCAGGTACTCGGTTATCGAGCGCGGGGTGTAGAAGGTGCCGCTTCCTTTCCGCCGGCCAGTGGAAACCAGCCTGACGACACCATTGCCTGCGGCCGGTGAGAAATCCAGGACGCGCTCGTATACCGCCCCAAGCTGCTCGACCCCGAGGTCCGCGTAGGTAATCCGCTCCCTGCGGCCTGCGCCCGGCCTCGTCGTGACCGCCAGCAGCACCTCGCGCGCGACGCGATCGTCGAGCACGAACGACTCGGCCAGCGGCGCCGCGGACGGCGAGAACAGCCGTCCATTGAAGGGCACCACGCGAAGGCTGCCGGCGGTGCAGCCGCGATGGGCGAGCCGGGCGATGGCCTGGAGCGACTGCCATAGTCCGTTGACGGCGCTGTGTCCTTCCGCCGCCGGCCGCAGCGATTCAATGGTGTAGCTGTCTCGATAGATCGGATGCCATTGCGGGACCAGGTTCCGCGCCTCGGCGAACAGGAGGAACAGGATGCGATAGACAATCGTCAGCGCGTCGGCGAGTGCGGCATCGCGCTCGACGGCACGGCGCGTCGAGCCGCGTGCGAACCCTGCGATCAGCCGCGTCAACGCCTGCTCGACACCGGCCTGCAGCGATCGCCCCACCGCCGCGCGGTGGCGCTCGGTGTCAACCAGCAGCTCGTCGAGCACCACGAGCGATCCGCAATCGGCGGTCTCGAAGAGTCGCTGCAGCACCCGCAGCGACCGATCGTCGTCGATCATGCGTTCGAGATCGAAGTCGACGCTGCGGCGCGAGTACGCGCGTGACACCTCCAGCACTCGCAGCGTCGCCCCATTCGCCCCGATCCACCATCGCGAGCCCGGCCATGCCGGGCGTGTCGCGGCGGCGCGAAGACGGCGGAGGTCCGCGTTCCACCCTCCGACCGACAGCATGCCGATTCCTGCCCCGTCGCGCGACAACCCCAGGGAGAAGTCTCCGTAAGTGTCTGCGAGGGGTGATGTCTTGACGCCCAGCTCGCGCATCAGGGGCTCGACGAGCACGTCGGCGACCTGCCGCGCGGGGCTCACCGGACCGAGCGTGTCGCGGGCAGTGCAGAGCAGCATGCGCAAGCGGCCTGTCGCACCCGTCGTGCCGGCGAGAGCCTCCAGCAGTTCGACCGACGCAAGCGAACCCGTGATGCCCTTCAGAGCCACGCGATCAGGACCGCGACGGGACTGACGGTGAAGTGCAGCGTCCGGGACTCACCGAGACTGTCGATGCGGTTGTCGTGTTCGACGCGGACGGCGCTGGCCGCGTCTGACACACCGCGCGACCCATCTGCCGCGCGTCGATCGAACAGCCCCGGCTGGATCAACGCCGCAGCGGCGTCGCTGCCGCGTAAGGCTGTCTCCCGTGCGATCAGCCGATCGACCATGGCGGCGTGTTCGAGAGCGGCTGCCGCGAACCACCCGGAAACTACCGGCAACGAGGGTGACGCGCCTATCAACGGCGCAGCCACCTCCAATGCGACGGCACGTGCCTCGCGGCGTGAACGCGGGCGGCGGAGCGCGCAGGCCGCATGCAGCACCACCATACGCGTGGCGATCGCTTGTCCCGCAGTCGTGGCGGCGATGCACCGCAACACGACCACTGCTCCATTGGCGAGCTGTCGTCCTGCACGCACAACAGCGACGGCAACAGATCGTGAGGATGGCTCCGGAGTGCCGGCGCCACTCAGAAGCTCGCGCAACCGCGAAGCCGCTGCGACCGCCGCGGCACTTTCGGCCGGTTCGCGGCTCACCAGCGCCGGCATTTCGGAAGGCGCGGTCAGCGCCTCCGCCTCGAGGCTGTCGCCGCCGATCACCATGCGCGCCGCGCGCGCGTCGGACAGGAATGCGCCGAGCCGATCGCGTGCGCCAAGCGTGGCGACGACGCGCGTCAGGCGCCGGGCCAGGTTCGCGATGACCAGATCCTCCGCCGTGTCGCGCGCCACGAGCGTGATGGCGTGCACCGCCCGGATCTGGCCGATGCGGTCGATCCGTCCAATGCGCTGCTCGAGCCGCGCCGGATTCCACGGCAGCTCGTAGTTCACGACGACTCGGCAGCGCTGTTGGAGATTCAAGCCCTCCGCAGCGGCGTCCGTCGCCAGCAGCAGCCCGCCGGCGTCGTTGAACCGCGCCTGCACGGCGGCCCGTTCGGCGCCACTCAGCCCTCCGTGCAGCTGCATGGAAGGGGGCAGCGCGGCCGCGAGCTGGA